>JAFPCR010000061.1 GCA_017390195.1 Clostridia bacterium
ATTATATCTTATATCCAATATATTATATTATTTATTCCTGCCTTTGTCAATACGTTTGAAAATTTTGACGACGATGTAAAAGGTCGAAAGAGAAGTCAAAAAAGTTTGGATTTGCTATTGCAAAAAAGAAATGAATCTGTTATAATAATACAGCAATGAAAATATTCAAATCGGCGTCAAGCCGTAAAACAAGGCCATACCAGCCGGGGAACTAGCGGTGCCCTGAACCTGAAATCCGCTACAGCAGGGGTTCATTCCCATTCTGAGGCCGGAGTCTGTTCGGACTGAGACGTAACTGCTGTGTTGAAGAGTGGGTCTTGTGCAATTCGGAACTGTGAACCATGTCAGGTGGGGAACCAAGCAGCATTAAGCAGTCAACCGGGTGTGCCACAGGGCAGCCTGCTCCGAGCAGGAGGTACGGATAACGCGAATTGGCGAAGGTCGATTTTTGGGTGTATGGTCTTGTTTTACGGCTTGATTTTTAACCTTTTGAGGAATTGCCGATATCGGAATGTTTTTTTGTTCGAAACTATAATTTATTTATATGAAAGGAAGCCTTTTGAAAACTTAAAGGCAGTGTGGTTAGTATGAAAAAAGCGTGGAAAATTCTTGCGATCGGTGCAGTTGCCGCATGTCTCACACCTTTTTCTGTGAAGAAAGATGAGAATGGAAAGGTAAGCGTAAAGGCTTTACTTTACAAGCTTGATATCGAGCCTCGTAAAACGATCGACGAGAGCAAAAAATTCAATAAGGATATTTACGTCACTTTTCCCGGAGTTGATGTAAAAAAGATCAAGGAGATCGGAAAAAACAGATATGCCGAAAAATTCAGCATTGAAGATTCCGATGAGGAATTCGATATTGACGACGCTATCATCGCCGAGCAACTGTCGGGTAACTGATAAAACAAAACTTATAAAAAGGAGGTAGACTATGCATCAGGCTTTATACAGGAAATGGCGTCCGTCAACCTTTGATGACGTGTGCGGTCAGGAGCATATTACCTCCATTCTCAAATATGAGTGCGAACACGGAAAATTCAGCCATGCCTATCTTTTCTGCGGCTCCAGAGGTACGGGAAAAACTACCTGTGCAAAGATACTTGCGAAGGCAGTAAACTGTGAGAGCCCTCAAAACGGAAGCCCTTGCGGAAAGTGTGCTTCGTGCATCAGCATAGATTCGGGGGCCGCTACGGACGTTCTTGAAATGGATGCCGCATCTAACAACGGCGTAGAAAACATTCGAGATATACGTGACGAGGTCGTGTATGCTCCGTCAAATCTTAAAAAGAGGGTGTACATCGTAGACGAGGTTCATATGCTGTCTGCGAGTGCGTTTAACGCTTTGCTCAAAACGCTCGAAGAACCTCCGGAATATGTAGTGTTCATACTCGCAACAACAGAGCTTCATAAGCTTCCCGCAACGATAGTGTCACGCTGTCAGCGGTTCGATTTTCGTCGTATATCAACGCCGACGCTTATGCAACGCTTGAAATTTATTGCCGAGCAAGAGGGAATAGATATCGAAGAGGATGCCGCAAGGGCGATTGCCAAGATAGCACAAGGCGGTATGCGTGATGCGATAAGTCTGCTCGAGCTTTGTGCAGGCTCACGAAAAACAATTACGCCCGAATTAGTCAGCGAGACGGTAGGCTCGGGCGGAAGAGAAAATATGATGCGTCTTGTAGAAGCGATCGCAGACAAAGATTTCGACATGATATTTGAAGAGATAGACCAAACTGTCAGGTCATCAAAAGACCTTTCGGTGTTCTGGCAGGATCTGATCTCTCTTTACAGAGACATTCTCGTTGTAAGAACGGTCAAGGATTCTGCAAAATATCTCGATCTTACAGATGCCGAAAAGCAGTCGCTTGACAGTGTTGCAAGAAAATTTTCAAAGGAAGCGTTGCTATATCACTGCAAGCTTCTTGAGGATGCCCTGTATTCTATGCAAAAAGCAAACGCAGTTAAGAGGATCGTCGCCGAAATGACCCTTGTAAGAATGTGCGATAATAGTCTCGATACTTCAAATGAGGCATTGAGTGCAAGGATCGCAGAAATAGAGGATAGGCTTTATTCGGGATTTGTTCCAACTCCTTCTTCCGTCAGCGAAAACGCAAGCTTGGACAAAAAGGAATATCCGAACGGCAAAGACGCACCGAGTCAGAACAACACAAACAGTTCGGACAAAAATAATGCAAAGACCTCTGCCACCCAAACTGCCAAAAACGATAAAAGCGAATCGGGAGAAAGAAGTGCTTCACAAAGCCACGATTCGGATAAACGTGTGTTGAAGGTTCTGCGTTGCTGGCCTGAGGTCATTGAGCGAGCGTCAAGAGGAGATGCAGGTGTAGGAGCTTTTTTAAAGAATATGAAGGCATATACCTCTGATGACGGAAAGGTGTTTGTTTGTGCTGAAAACAGCTTTGTTCTCGGAATGATAGAGCGTGGAGACACAAAGGATAAATTAAGAGCAGCAATATCGGCAAATCTTCGCCGTGAGATCTCGGACAGGGATATTATCTACGAGGTGACCGAGCGAGTCCGAGAAAATTCTGTGATGGACGAGATCGACGAATTGATGCGATCGGCACATGACGGTGTATCACTTGATTGATAAAAATATAGATATACATAAACTGAAAGGAAGATACAAATGAGAGCAAATATTCCAAAGGGAATGGGCGGAGCCCAGAATATGCAGGCGATGCTTCGTCAGGCACAGAAGATGCAGGAGGACGTTCAGCAACTTCAAGAGGAGCTTGACGAAAGAGAGTATAATGTGTCTGCCGGTGGCGGAGCTGTTGGAATTAAGATTAACGGAAAACGCAGAATCCTTTCCATCGACATAAAGCCCGAGATAGTAGACCCCGATGATATCGAAACACTGTCGGATATCCTTGTTGCCGCAGTAAACGAGGCTATAACAAGAGTCGACGATACCAATGCCGCAGAGATGGCAAAGGTAACGGGCAGTATGAATATGCCCGGATTGTTCTGATCATGGCAGAATACATAGAATCCTTGCAAAGACTTTCGGAAAAGTTCGGTGTTTTGCAGGGCGTAGGGCGAAAGTCGGCAATGCGTATGGCGTACTCAGTGCTTGAACTCAGCGACGAGGAAGCACATGAATTTGCCGAAGCCATTATCGAGGCAAAACAGAAGATACATCTTTGCCCGATATGCCAAAATCTCACCGACCGTGAGCTTTGCTCTGTTTGTGTAAATCCTCAGCGTGACAGGTCACTTATATGCGTCGTTGAGGATGTAAAAGCTGTTCTTTCAATAGAAAAGGTCAGGGAATTTCGTGGAGTTTATCATGTTTTGCACGGTGTTATCTCACCCGTGAACGGAATAACCCCCGACAAGATAAAGGTCAAAGAATTGCTTGCACGCATTGATGAGGGAGAAGTGAAAGAGATCGTTGTCGCAACCAACCCCACAGTTGAGGGTGAGGCAACGGCAATGTATCTTTCAAAGCTAATAAAACCGCTTGGAGTTAAGGTCACACGTCTTGCTTACGGTGTTCCCGTAGGAGCAGACCTTGAATATGCCGATGAGGTAACGCTTTACCGAGCCCTCGAGGGCAGAAGTGATTTTTGATATTAACATATTATCGGTTATTTTTGTAGGGGACTATGTCCTCGGCGTCCCGTTTGGTGTCTTTAATCAAGTAAATGCTTGCCAAGAAAAAAGGGCAGAGAACGTAAAGCATTCTCTGTCCTTTTCCTATCGGTATGTATTAAATTTTAGAATTGTCCTTTAGACAGTTACCCATAGCAATATTTTATTCTTTGCCTTTTGGATCAAATTCGGGAAAACAAAACAGAAAGTAGTCGCACTCGTCGCAACAACACTCAAAGCCTTGCTCTCCGTTACCAAGACGAACGTTAGGCTCTCCGGGCATAAGTTCTATACCGGTAATATCTGTTACACTTTTTTGAATGTTTTTGCTCATATATCCCCCTATTAGCATATAAAAAAGGTGCGTAACCGAAGCCACGCACCGAAAAACGTAGCTCCATGCTGCGACGCAAACTTTTTAACACTACCATATAACACGGAAAAGCATACAAAAAGGGAGCATACATTTTTGCCAAAAAAGGAAAAAGGTATACTTATCCCACGTTAACCATGATAGTGTTGTGTTATTCAGTTTACGTCGCAAGGATATTATAACACACTCTTGATAAATTGTAAAGACTTTTTGGGGAATTTATAGAATTACCTTTCGAGATAAAGCGTAAATCAACAATATCATTTTTCTTGACAAGCACTGCATTTGTGACACAAATGCCAAAACACGGCATACCTCTTTCGAGATATGCCGTGTTTTTGGAAAACTGTCCTTTAGGGTATGACCCTAATGCACAGCCACTTTTTTATTGTTGATTAGTCATCAATGAAAGGAAGGAGAGCAACCTGACGTGCACGCTTGATAGCGGTGTTAAGTTCTCTCTGGTGCTTTGCACATGTTCCCGAAACTCTTCTGGGAAGAATTTTTCCACGCTCTGTTATGAACTTTCTGAGCTTTGCGGAATCCTTATAGTCTATATAAGCAACCTTGTCGGCACAGAAAATGCAGACCTTCTTTCTTCTGCGGTTCATCGGGCGGGGCTGACGAGCAACGCTTTCTGTTTTATCCATCTTACGAAATCCTCCTGTTAAATTTTAAACTTCTCGAAGAAGCGTGTCCGTTCATCGTATGATCAGAACGGAAGATCGTCGTCTGTCTTGATCTCCTCAAATTTGGGTGCTGCACCCGAGGGAGAAGAGAACGACGGAGTACTGTTGTAGGAATCAGGGGCATACTGAGACTGACCTGAGCCTTCGCTACGGCTGTCAACAAACATAACCTCATCGGCAATTACATCGGTAGCGTAGTGTTTAACGCCCTGCTGGTCTGTCCAAGTTCTGTTCTGAAGTGTTCCGCATACGAATATGGAGGAACCCTTTTTGAAGTAACGTGAAACAAATTCTGCAGTCGAACGCCAAGCGGTTACATTAAAGAAGTCAGCCTGTTGCTGTTGCTGATTGTCTTTGGACTGAAATCTGCGGTTTACAGCAATGCTGAAAGAAACAACGGGAATACCGTTTTGAGTTTGTTTGAGTTCGGGGTCAGCGGTGAGACGTCCGCCGAGCATAACTTTGTTAAAGTTAAAGTTTGCCATTTTAATTCCTCCTGTTTTTTGTGAACAGTAAATTACTGCTCGTCTGCGGAAGCAGTCTGTTCTGCGGTAGCAGCCTCTGCTTTTGCAACAGGTTCATACTCAAGTCTGAGAGTCATTGAACGCATAACGTTTTCGTCAATGTTGCAAAGACGCTCGAATTCAGCCGGGAAACTCGGCTCGCTCTTATAGGTAGCGACAACATAGTAACCTTCATTCTTGTCATCGATTGCGTAAGCGAGACGGCGTTTGCCCCACTGTGCGATCTCGATAACCTGAGAGTTTTCGGTTATCAAAGCTGTGAATTTGTCCACTGTTGCCTTGGTAGCTTCCTCGCCGTTAGCTACGTCAACGACGAACAGGCTTTCATAAGAATTGCTTAACTTTTCCATTTTTACACCTCCCTATGGACATTAGACCGTAAGCATCGAATAATATTTACCTACGGTAAGGAGACGGAGAAAAATCTCCGTACTGAATTGCAATTATATCATAATGAAAATTGTTTGTCAATAGTTTTTTTCTTTTTGTGGCAAAAAACGCTAAATAATGAAAAAATAACATGATTTTGCAACAAGATCAGCTGTTTTTACACGATATAAAGCGACACAGACGATGCAGAAAAAGAAAATATGTCAGAAGTGTGCTTTTTTCTCTCAAATCCCTTGATTATATTTTAATATTATATTATAATAATAAGTAATTGAAATTTTTGTTTTTTTGCAGATTAAAGGAGATCTTATGGCAAACAATACACACTTGAGAAGACCTAAAAAGAGTAGCGGAGGGGCAAGATTTACAGTAGTGACATTCGTCGTGCTTATTGTAGTCGCTCTTTGCTACTTGGGATATACATACCTCGCTCCCATGCTCGGAATAGGATTGACCGAGACTGGATCTGAGACAAGACAGCCTGTCACGCTTGACGGAGAGATGCAGCTTCACGTAATAGATGTCGGACAGGGTGACAGTACACTTATAATGTCAAAAGACGGGATCGTTTTAGTTGATGCAGGTCCGGGAAGTGCCGAGGATTCACTTGTTGAATATCTCAAGGATGTCGGCATCACAACAATAGACTACGCTATATTTACACACCCCGATGAAGACCATATCGGAGGTGCAGATGTCGTCATCAACAACTTTGAAGTAAAAAATGTTATCATGCCGAATGCTACTAAGACCACGAAGACATTTGAAAAAATGATCGAAGCGATCGAGCAGAGCAATGCGAATGTTATAGAAGCGACCTCGGGAGCGTCGTATACTCTTGGCGATATCGCATTCCGCATACTCGCTCCGAACAAAGCATCTTATAGTGCGACAAACAATTACAGCGTGGTCGTTAAGCTTACCTATGGCAATAATACCTTTATGCTTACGGGAGATGCAGAAAGCGAATCAGAGTCCGAGATACTTGCAAAATATCCCGCATCCGAGCTTAGAGCAGACTTCCTTAAGGTAGGGCATCACGGCTCGTCAACGTCGACCTCGACCGCATTTTTGACTGCCGTATCACCGTCTATAGCATCTATCTCATGCGGAGAGGATAACAAGTACAACCACCCGCACCGAGAAACGATTGAAAAGCTTCAAGGTGCTAATATAAAGGTATACAGAACAGACCTGCTCTCAACGATCGTGTTTGTATGTGACGGTAATACTATATCTGTTGTAGAGAAATAAGGAGATGCTTTCGATATGAACAAAAGAAGAGTTCTTGTTACCGGCGGATCCCGTGGAATAGGGGCTGAATGTGTGAGGGAGTTTTCACTTGCAGGAGATGTTGTCTGCTTTCTCTACGCATCAAACGACGCCGCCGCACAACAGGTTGGGCAAGAGACAAGGGCAACGGCGATAAAATGCGATATTTCTGACACAGACGCTGTCAGCGAAGCGGTAAAACAGGCATTTGATGTTATGGGCGGAGTTGATGTGCTTGTCAACTGTGCAGGCATCTCTCAAATAAAATGCTTTGACGAGATAAGCGATCAGGACTGGGACAGAATGCTCGGAACAAATCTTTCGGGGGCGTTTTATGTAAGCCGTGCTTGCGTTGGGTATATGATAAAAGAAAAAAAGGGAAGAATAATAAATATAGGTTCTATGTGGGGAAAGATCGGAGCGTCCTGTGAGGTGCATTACAGTGCCGCAAAGGGAGGGCTTCGAACGATGACGATGGCACAGGCAAAGGAATTGGGTCCCTCGGGAATAACCGTAAATTGCATCGAACCCGGAGTTATAGACACCGATATGAATGCCAGCCTTGACGAGGCAACTTTGCGTGAGCTTTGCGACGAGACTCCGCTCGGACGGCTCGGAACGCCTGCAGATGTAGCAAAGGCCGTCATGTTTTTAGCTTCCGATGAGGCATCGTTTATTACGGGACAGATCATAGGTGTAGACGGTGGTTTCGCTGTCTGAAAAAACAATAAAAATCTAAAGAAAGGACACTTTTGAAAAGTAAAGGTTTGGGTGAGTATCGTGGATAAGTTTGATTTAAAATCTCAATACAGCCCTACGGGCGACCAGCCGCAAGCAATAGCCTCGCTTACCGAAAGTATCCTTGAGGGTAATCGCATACAAACGCTTATAGGCGTTACGGGAAGCGGAAAAACCTTTACTATGGCAAACGTCATAGCAAATGTAAACAAGCCTACGCTTGTGCTGGCACACAATAAAACACTTGCTGCACAGCTCTGCTCGGAATTCCGTGAATTTTTTCCCGACAATGCCGTTGAGTATTTTGTTTCCTACTATGACTATTATCAACCCGAATCCTATATTCCGGGAAAGGATATCTACATCGAAAAGGATGCCTTGGTCAATGACGAGATAGATATGCTCAGGCACAGTGCCACGTCGGCACTTTTCGAACGCCGTGACGTTATCATCGTGGCAAGCGTTTCGTGTATATTCTCACTCGGAGACCCCGAGGAATATAAAAGTCTGGTTCTTGCTGTCCGTCCCGGGATGGCGATGAGCCGTGACAGCCTCGTTGAAAAATTGGTTGAGATCAGCTATGAGCGAAACGACATAAATTTTGTCCGTGATAAATTTCGTGTGCGTGGAGATACCGTAGATATTTTTCCTGCGTCAAGCGGAGATAAGGCGATAAGAGTCGAATTTTTCGGAGACGAGATAGAAAGGGTTTCGGAAATAAACGTAGTAACGGGTGAGCTTATCAGAGTCTTGTCCTATTATCCGATATATCCTGCAACGCACTATGCAGTCTCTGACGGAAAACGTGAAAAGGCACTCGATGAGATACGAAGAGAGATGATAGAGAGAGTTGAGTATTTCAAATCGTGCGGAAAGCTTATCGAGGCACAGAGGATAGAGGAACGAACAAAATATGATCTTGAAATGCTTTCTGAGATCGGCTTCTGTTCAGGGGTAGAAAACTATTCAAGAGTCCTGTCGGGCAGAGAGGTCGGTTCTACGCCTTATACCTTGCTTGATTACTTTCCCGATGATTTTCTGCTCTTTGTCGATGAGTCACACGTCACACTTCCGCAGGTAAGGGGAATGAGCGGAGGAGATACGGCAAGAAAGAAAAATCTTATCGACTTCGGATTCAGGCTTCCCTCGGCTTATGATAACAGACCGTTGTACTTTGAAGAATTTGAAAGAAAGATAAATCAAGCGGTGTTCGTGAGTGCAACCCCCGGACCTTATGAAAAGGAACATTCGGATCTGATAGTAGAGCAGATAATAAGACCTACGGGACTGACAGACCCTATGATAGAGGTTCGTCCGATAGAAGGACAGGTCGATGACCTTATGGGCGAGATACGTGAGAGAAGAGCGTCAGGGGAAAGAGTTTTGGTAACTACTCTGACCAAAAAAATGGCAGAGGACTTGACCGATTATTTTGAATCTAACGGAATAAAGGTCAGATATATTCACTTTAACGTAGACACAATGGAAAGAATGGAGATCATTCGAGACCTGCGTCTGGGCGTGTTTGATGTACTTGTCGGAATAAACCTTCTGCGTGAAGGACTTGACATACCCGAGGTATCGCTCGTCGCCATTCTCGATGCCGATAAAGAGGGACTTTTGCGTTCCGAAACGAGCCTTATACAGACGATAGGCAGAGCGGCGAGAAATGAACACGGAAAGGTTATCATGTATGCCGACACCGTGACACGATCTATGGAAGCGGCAATACGTGAGACTAACCGTCGCCGTGATATTCAGCAGAGCTACAACGCAGAACACGGTATAGTTCCGCATACGGTAGTCAAGGGAATACGTGATCTGATCGATCTGGGAGCAAAGGACACGGGCGGAAACTCTTCTAAAAAGGCTAAGAAAAAACTTACCGCAAAAGAGAAAGATAAGCTTATTGAGACTTTGACAAAGGAAATGAAACAGGCATCACGTGAGCTTGAATTTGAAAAAGCGGCATTTTTGCGTGATAAAATAAGGGAACTCAGAGAAGGAAAACAGTAAAGAATGCAAAAGTATTTGGTTATAAAGGGTGCGAGGGTGCATAATCTCAAGAATATAGATGTGACTATACCGAGAGACGAGCTGGTAGTCATAACCGGACTTTCGGGTTCGGGCAAATCCTCGCTTGCGTTTGATACGATCTACGCAGAGGGACACAGAAAGTTCGTAGAATCGCTGTCTTCATACGCACGTCAGTTTCTCGGCCAGATAGACAAGCCCGACGTAGATTCCATTGAAGGGCTGTCTCCTACGATATCAATAGACCAGAAGACCACTTCTAAAAACCCCCGTTCGACCGTTGGGACGGTTACGGAAATATATGACTATCTTCGTCTGTTGTACGCAAGGATCGGTACACCTCACTGTCCGATATGCGGAAAAGAGATAAAGCAGCAGACAAAGGATCAGATAGTAGATAAGATTATGTCGCTTGATGACGGAGAGCGTTTTATGGTGCTTGCACCTGTTGTTCATGCACAAAAGGGTATGCACGAAAAGGTAATTGCAAATGCCGCAAAGAGCGGATATGTAAGAATACGTATTGACGGAAATATGTATGATATCTCGGACAGCATCAAGCTTGACAAGAATAAAAAACACGATATAGAAATAGTTGTAGACAGACTTGTAATGAAGCGTGATATAAGAGCGAGACTCGGAGATTCAGTCGAGATCGCACTTAACCTTGCCGACGGACATCTGCTCATCGTGACCGTTCCGAGAGGAGTGGAGAACAGTGAGAACGAAAAAGAGAAAGAGAAAGAACTTTATTTTTCACAGACATATGCCTGCGAGGAGCATGGGATATCGTTCGGAGATCTTGAGCCTACGATGTTTTCCTTTAATAATCCCGCAGGGGCTTGTCCGCATTGCTTCGGTATAGGCGAAATGAGAGTGCTTTCGATAGATAAAATGATTCCCGACAGAAGCCTTTCGCTCAGCGAGGGTGCGATCGCCGTCAACGGATTTAAGACGCTCGAAGAGGAGAGCTGGAACGGCCCGTTGTTTGCAGCAGTCGGTGAAAGATACGGCTTTACTCTCAACACTCCCATAAAGGATCTTACCGACCAACAGTATAAGGTTTTGCTTTACGGCTCGGGTGACGAGACTTATTTTGTAAAGAGATATTTCGGTGGTCAGGGACACAGACGTGAGACTAAATTTGAGGGTCTTATCCCCATGCTCGAGCAGAGGATATCCATGAGTGGCAACAACGAGTATTACGACGCTTTCATAGAACACGCCCCCTGCCCGAAGTGTAACGGTCGCAGACTCAATCCGTCATCACTTGCCGTTACCGTGAGCGGAATGAATATTGATGAATTTTGCTCGAAATCGGTAACAGAAGGACTTGATGCCCTCGGAAAATTCGAGCTTGCCGATACCGAGCGTATGATAGCAAAAGAGATTCTCAAAGAGATAAAAGCGAGATTGGAATTTTTGAGGAGCGTTGGGCTGAATTATCTCACACTGTCACGAAACGCAGGTTCGCTGTCGGGCGGTGAGGCACAGAGAATAAGATTGGCAACGCAGATAGGCTCGTCGCTTGTCGGGGTAATGTATATACTCGATGAGCCGAGCATAGGACTTCACCAGCGTGATAACGGAAAGCTCATAGCAACCCTGAAGCGTTTGCGTGATGTCGGAAACAGCGTTATCGTGGTAGAGCATGACGAGGAAACGATCGAAGAAGCAGATTATGTTTTGGATATAGGCCCTGCGGCGGGAATCCACGGCGGACAGCTCGTTGCCTGCGGAACGCCCGAACAGATAAAGGAAGATCCCAATTCTATAACCGGAGCGTATCTTTCGGGAAGGCTTAGAATTGCCGTGCCGAAAAAACGAAGAAAGGGTAACGGAAGCGTTGTCAGCGTAATAGGGGCTGCCGAGCATAATCTGAAAAATATAGACGTAGATATTCCTCTCGGATGTTTTGTGTGCGTTACAGGTGTGTCAGGGTCGGGTAAATCATCTTTGGTGAACGGAATACTTTATCCCGTACTTGCCGCAAAGCTCAACCGTGCCATAACCTATCCCGGAAAGCATACACGGGTAGAGGGTATAGAAAATCTTGATAAAGTAATAGATATAGACCAAAGCCCTATCGGCAGGACTCCTCGTTCAAACCCTGCGACATATACAGGACTTTTCAGTGATATCCGTGAGCTGTTTGCACAGACCAAGGACGCAAAAGCAAAGGGCTATAAAGCGGGACGCTTTTCGTTTAATGTGCGAGGGGGACGTTGTGAAGCCTGTGAGGGTGACGGACTCAAGAAGATAGAGATGCACTTTTTGCCTGACGTTTACGTTACGTGTGATGTCTGTCACGGCAAAAGATACAACAGAGATACGCTTGATGTGCATTATAAGGGTAAGAATATATCCGATGTGCTTGAAATGACGGTCGAGGAGGGGCTTGCATTCTTTGACGGACTTCCGAGAATAAGCAACAAGCTCAAAACACTTAATGACGTGGGACTCGGATATATAAAAATAGGTCAGTCGTCAACAACACTGTCGGGAGGCGAGGCTCAACGGGTCAAGCTTGCGACCGAGCTTTCACGCAGAGGCACGGGCAGAACGGCTTATATTCTCGACGAGCCTACAACGGGATTGCATACCGCAGACGTTGCAAAGCTTATAGATGTTTTACAAAAGCTCTGCGATGCAGGAAACAGCGTCATAGTTATCGAGCATAATCTCGATGTTATAAAGACTGCCGACTATATCATAGACCTCGGACCCGAGGGAGGAGACGGCGGAGGAACGGTCGTTGCTTGCGGAACGCCCGAACAGGTCTCGAAGCTGGAGGAGTCCTATACGGGACAGTATCTCAAAAAATGGCTGAAGAAACAATAAAATTGCCGCTATATATCTAAAAGGAAGGAGAATTTTGATTTTAATATTATGCTTACAAACAGTAAAAATAAAATAAAACACACGGCCGCATTGCTTTTGTCGTGCGTGCTGATACTTTCGGCGATCCTTGTGTCTGTATCCTGTACAGGCACGGTAACGGAGCTTGAAGCAACGGTCAGGAATATCACCGCAAGTACGGGCAAGCTACCCCATGCGATAGATTACTTTTATGACATTTCGGTAGATGATGCGACTGCCGAATTTATAAGCAAACCGAACATTACCGGTTATGGCACATACCCCGTAAAATTAAAGCTGAACGGAGCGGGGCAGTCCAAGACCTATGAAGCAACATTGACTGTAATAGAGGATACCGAACCGCCCACGATCCGTGGGGCGGGGGATATTTACATTGTCAAAGGCGACTCTGTTGCATATAGAAGAAATGTCACTGTTACCGATAATTGCTTTGGAGAATGCACCCTCGAGATCGATTCGTCAGATGTTGATAATAACACAGTAGGTGCTTACCAAGTGATCTATACTGCGACCGATCCGTCGGGAAACAGATCAAGCGTGAAAGCAAATGTGTATGTAACATACAGCGATGAAAGCATCTCGCAAAGTCAACTCTGGTCACGTGTAGATCCCATTATAGACGAGATAATAACCGACGGTATGACAAAAGAGCAGAAGGTGCGTAAGGTCTATGAATATGTTCAGAAAAAGATGACATATTTTGACGAGTCCGACAAGGGCGATTGGGTAAAGGAAGCCTATTTAAGTCTTCAATACGGATACGGCGATTGCTTTAGCTATTTTGCCGTTGCAAAAGCCTTCCTTGAGCGACTCGGCATAGAGTATCTTGACATACAGAGAACTCCCGGTATCGTTGACGAAACCCACTATTGGTGTCTTGTCAACATAGGTGAAGGCGGTACGGACAAATGGTATCATTTCGATACCTGCGAGCTGCGTGATGACGGATATAATCACAGCGGTTGCCTTTTGACCGATGCACAGATAGAGTCGTACAACAGAGTCAGGGAAGACAGTGACGGCGTGACGGGTTATTTCTACGCATACGATAAATCATCTTATCCTAAATCTTGCGACAAGATAATAACACCGACCCCCAATCTTTCATAAAAAGAAATTTACCATCAAAAAACGGAGTAGGTTCTTAATGCAGACAAACATTTTACAGTATCTTGAACATACAGCAGAACAAAAGCCCGATAAGGTCGCATTCTCCGACGGAAGTGACGACAGGACGTTTGGAGAGGTATTGAGTTCCTCTATGTCAGTAGGAAGCTTCCTGTGCCGACTCGGTATTTACGGAAAACCTATCGTAATTATGATGAAAAAACACCCGGATGAGATATCGGCATTTCTCGGATGTGTATATTCAGGAAACTTTTATGTTCCGCTCGATACCGAGATGCCGCCGAAGAGGATGGAGCTTATCATAGCCAGCGTATCTCCTGCCGCCGTTATATGCGACACCGCATCAGAAAAGGTTGCACGCAGTCTGGGTATAGATAACGCTAACGTGTATCTTTATTCGGATATATGCGAGACCCCAATAGACAAAACGGCACTTGACTGTGTGCGTTTAAAGCAGATAGATACAGACCCTATCTACATCGTATTTACATCAGGCTCAACGGGAGTGCCTAAGGGGGTCGTTGCGTGTCATCGCTCGGTAATAGATTACACCGAGTCGCTTTGCGAAGCATTGAGCTTTGATGAGAACAATGTATTCGCAAATCAAACCCCGCTGTATTTTGATGCTCCTCTAAAGGAGATAATGCCTACATTAAAATACGGTGCAACAACTTATCTCGTGCCGAAAAAGATGTTTATGTTCCCAACCTTGATGCTTGACTATCTTGACAAGTATCATATAAATACTGTTTGCTGGGTGGTGTCGGCACTTACACAGATATCGGCTCTCGGGGCAATTGATAACCGTTCTCCGAAATATCTCAAGACAGTAGCCTTCGGAAGCGAGGTGTTTCCGATAAAGCAGTTTAATATCTGGCGTCGGGCATTGCCGAATGCAGATTTTTACAATCTGTACGGACCTACAGAGGCTACGGGAATGTCCTGCTGGTATAAGGTGGACAGAGAGTTTGACGAGGGAGACGTTATTCCCGTAGGAAGACCTTTTCGCAATACCGATATAATACTTCTTTGCGAAAGAGATGACGGGGAGGGAAATGTAAAGGCCGAGCGAGCAAAGGTCGGCGAGGTTGGCGAGATATGTATGCGTGGCACGTGTGTTACACTCGGATATTACGGGAACGCCGAAAAGACAGCTTCTGCCTTTGTTCAAAACCCTCTCAACACCGTATATCCAGAAACGATATATAAAACAGGTGACCTCGGAAGATTCAACGAAAGAGGGGAGCTTATATTCGTCTCCAGAAAGGACTCACAGATAAAGCACATGGGACACCGCATAGAGCTTGGGGAGATCGAAGCGGCGGCATCAAGCTGTCCTAAGATATCAAGGGCGTGTTGTGTGTACGATGCAGATACAAAGAGGATAGTCATATTCTTCAGCGGAGATGCAGACAAGAGAGAGCTGTTCGCATATTTGAAGGACAGCCTGCCCAGATATATGCTTCCGTCAGAGACAGTCAAGCTCGACACGTTACCGCTGACTCCAAACGGAAAACTCGACAGGCGTTTGATGGGCGAGATGGCGGTCAAGTTAGAGTCAAAATAAACGGCACAAAACACCGACACTATACTTAATAAGTAAGGAAGGACTTTGAAATGGATAAACTTATTGAAATATTGAAGGATCTGCACGATGATGTAGATTTTGAAAGCACAGAGGGCTTGATCGATGACGGGATACTCGATTCGCTCGACATAGTTACGCTTATAACCGAGATAGATTCAGAGTTCGGCGTGGTGATCCCTCCCGAAGAGATAGTTCCCGAAAATTTTAATTCAGCACAGGCTATTATGGCACTTATAAACAGGATCGACGAGGACTGATACCGTGAAATTTATTTCGATCGGATTTTTGATATTTCTTGCGGCAGTCTTTTTGGCGTATTATTTGATACCGAAAAAATACCGATGGATCGAGCTTCTTGCGGCAAGCTATGTGTTTTACTGCTTTGCGGGGATAAAATACATAGGATTTATTCTTGTTACAACTCTTTCGACATATTTTGTTGCAAAGCTGCTCGAATATATGTCGGACAGAGCAGACGCATATGTTGAATCGCACCGTGATGAGATGTCAAAGGACGAACGCAAGGAATACCGTTCAAAACAAAAAAAGAAAAGATTTTTATTGCTTTGTATAGGTCTTGTTTTTAACTTCGGTATCCTCGCCGCACTTAAATATACGCCTTTGGCTGAAACTGCCTATATATCGGGATTTCTTTCGCTTATAGGTATTTCCTTCTATATGTTTCAAACGATGGGATATCTTATAGACGTTTATCGTTCAAAAACGGTTGCCGAGAAAAACGTAGCAAAATTTGCATTGTTCGTTTCGTTCTTTCCACAGCTTGTGCAAGGACCTATATCACGTTACGGAGATCTTGCACCTCAGCTTTTTGAGGGACACGATTTTGATATTCACAATGTGAGCTTCGGAATACAGAGAATAATCTGGGGATTTTTCAAAAAGCTCGTGATAGCCGACAGAGTCGCAGTTGCGGTCGTGGCAATGAAAAATTCTCCCGACGAGTTCTACGGACTTTCGGTTTTGGTTCTGATCATTTTCTATTCAATAAACATATATGCCGACTTCACCGGAGGTATGGATATTGCAATAGGAGTCGGAGAAACGCTCGGTATCAAGATGACCGAGAACTTCAAACGCCCATTCTTTTCAAAGTCAACAAAGGAATATTGGAACCGTTGGCATATCACTATGGGCTCGTGGTTTACCGACTATGTGTTTTACCCGCTGTCGGTCTGCACTCCTATGCGTTCGGTCTCAAAAAAATGCAGGGAATTGCTCGGAAACAACTTAGGCAAACGTATTCCAATGTATATAGCGACCGTGCTTACTTGGCTGTTGACAGGTGTGTGGCACGGCTCGGGTCTGAATTTTATTGTGTGGGGACTTTTGAACGGAGTGATCATTCTTGTCTCAGAGGAGCTTTCTCCGCTTTATAAGAGGTTTCACAACAGATTTCCTCGGCTCGGCTCGTCTGCACCATATGTATCATTTATGATGTTCAGGACATTCTTTATCATGGGCATCATACGTATACTCGATGTATACCGTGATGTCGGACTGACGTTTCGTATGTGGGGTTCGGTACTTGTATCGCCGAATCCGAGCGTACTGTTTAACGGAGGATTGCTCGGATTCTCACTTGGCACAGCCGATTATATGATTCTCGCTGTCGGCGTGATATTGATGTTCGCCGTAAGCGTGATAAGGGAAAGATCGGGCAAGGACATAAGGGAGTTGCTTGAAAACAAAACAGTCCTTTGTTCGTTTATATTTACTGCACTTATTGCCGTTACCGTTATCTTTGGAGCATACGGAAACGGATATGATGCAAATCAGTTTATCTACAATCAGTTTTGACGGTCTTGAATTTTGAAGTTCAAAACACATTCAGGGATATTTTTTACAGGAACGGATATACTTATGAGAAAAAAGATAATCGTCGGAGTCATTTCGGTCATACTGCTTGCGGTATTTCTGTGGTCGGCACAGCTTGTGCTTATGCCGAAATATACAGATAACCCCGAGGGCAGACTTATCTCCGAATATTATGACAGTAAGGTCGGACACGATGTCATTTTCGTCGGAGACTGTGAGGTCTACGAGAATTTTTCAACTGTCACTCTTTGGGAAAAATACGGTATCTCTTCATATATAAGAGGGAGTGCCCAGCAGCTTATATGGCAATCATATTATCTGCTTGAGGAGATGCTGGCAAAGGAGACACCCCAGGTCGTTGTGTTCAATGTGCTTTCGATGAAATACGGAGCTCCCCAAAACGAAGCATTCAATAGAATGACGCTTGACGGAATGAAATTTTCAACACATAAAATAAATTGTATAAAGGCATCTATGACCGACGACGAGAATATTTGGTCATATATGTTCCCGATACTGCGATTCCATTCAAGATGGAGCGAGCTGTCGGCAGAGGATTTTTTGAATGCCTTTGCAGGAGCGGAGAATGTAAGCTATAACGGTTATCTCATGCAAACAAATGTTGTACCCATGACAGAGGAACAGAGAGGAGAGCTGCTTTCCGTTGACCCGCTTCCCGATATCTGCTTTGACTATCTTAATAGAATGAAGAAGCTCTGTGACGACAGGGGAGTCGAGCTTGTTTTGATAAAGTCCCCGACAAATTCTTCAACATATTGGTGGTACGACAAGTGGGAGAGGCAGATCGAAGAATATGCACAAGCGAATCAGGTAGACTATTATAATCTTATAGAGAGATCAGGTGAGATCGGTATAGATTGGCATTCGGACACCTATGACGGAGG
>JAFPCR010000062.1 GCA_017390195.1 Clostridia bacterium
AGATCTGTAGGAATATTGCTTGCCGTGTCTTCGCTGTTTTCGCTTTCGTCTTGTTTTGGCTATGACGCTGAGTCTCAGACCGAAAGTGTGCATGAGAGTGAGACCGAATCGAAGAACAATGTGTTTGAGAGTGAGACGGAGAGCGAAACATCCCCTCAGAATAAAAATTATCTGTACATAAACGAGGTTTGTTCCAAAAACGAGACAGGGCTTACTGATACCTCCTCGACTCCAAATGACAATCACTATGATTGGATAGAAATATACAATGGTGGAGACGAAGCCATAGAGCTTGAGGGGTGGTCTCTTTCGGACAGCTCGAGCAAGCTCAGAAAGTTTGTTTTCCCATCGGTCGAGATCAAGGCGGGAGAATACTTGATCGTATATGCTTGCGGAGAAGCCCCGACAGGAAGTGCATTATATGCCGAGTTTAAAATTTCTATCGGCGGAGAAACTATCTATCTCGCCAATCCGAATAGGGAGATCGTAGACAAGGTAGATGTACCCGAGCTTGAAGCAGACATAACATATGGCAGAGTGGCAGACGGAGGAGCGGAGCTTTCGAGAATGAGTCCGACTCCGAATGCGACAAATGTCGGAGCCGAGCTGATACCGGAGCCTGTACAGGCACCTTCATTTTCGCAGAAGAGTGGATTTTACGGAGATAGCTTCAACCTTGAAATAAACGTTCCTGAAGGCTGTAAGGTTTATTATACTCTTGACGGCAATACTCCCGACAGCACCTCGACAGAATATACATCGGCTATAGTTATAGATGATGCAAGCTCAAATAGAAATGTTTACAGTGCCATAAGCGGTATCTCTCCTTATGTCTATGTTCCTACATATCGAGTAGACAAAGGAACTGTGGTACGTGCTGTCGCAGTGAGTGACGACGGAAGATACAGCAAAACTGTAACGGCTACATATTTTGTGGGCTTTGAAGATAAGAATGGATATAAGGATATTCCCGTCATATCACTTACGACCGATTCCGATAATCTGTTCGACCATGAAAAAGGTATTTACGTTCAAGGTAAGATCTATGAAGAGTGGAAAAGCTCGGTAGGTGCAAATGGAGTAGCAAGCATACCGGGCTGGCAACAACCGGGCAACTATTCTAAACGTGGAGAAGCATGGGAACGAGAGGCAAATATCGAATATTTTGACAGTGAACAAAATCTTGTGCTCAGTAGCGGCGTAGGAATAAGGATACACGGTGCGGCTTCAAGAAGCCAACGCCAAAAGAGCTTTAATGTATATTTCCGAGATGATATAAGTGGATTTGATAAAGTAACTCTGCCACTCTTTAATAGTGTAGAGACGATATCTTCGTTTATGTTGCGTAACGGAGGAAATGATACTGAGTCAACTAAATTCCGTGATATGATCATACAGTCGCTCGTTTCTGACAGAGATATGGCAACTCAGGAAGCATATCCCTGTATTCTGTTTATCAACGGCGAATATTGGGGTGTTTATAACTTCCAAGAAAAATACAAAGGCGACTATTTTGAAGAGCATTACGGTGTAGACTCTGATGATGTCGTGATGATAAAAAACGGCACAGTTGAAATCGGGAAGAGTCGGGATAGCACTCTTTACAGCAAGGTTTTGTCTATCTGTAGAGGTGAACTGAACGACGAAAGTTATGCTAAGGTATGCGAGTTGATAGACGTGGACAGCTTTATCGACTATATAGCCACAGAGGTAATAATAGCGAATAGCGACTGGGGTGGAAACAACTATGCGCTTTGGAGAACAAGAACAGTCGACGAGAGCAATCCCTATGCCGACGGCAAATGGCGTTGGGTACTGTTCGACACCGAGTTCTCATCAGGACTTACGTCTTCAAACTCTTTTTCGGTAGACAGCTTTAAAACAGCAATGTCAGGAAATGTAATATTTGAATTCCTTATCAAAAACGAAGATTTCAGAGCACGTTTTGCAACAGTTTTGGCTGATCTTTTGAATGAAAATTTTGAAAGTAATACCGTAAGACAGACCGTAAGAAAATTGATTGCGACATATTCGGAGGCTATGACCGAAAATTACCGCCGATTTGTAACAAAAGACCCGTCGGCGAAAAGATTTGAAGAAGAGTGGGATTCATTTGTCGGATTCTTTGGAAGACGCAGAAACCGTATAATGGGCTTTTTTGCTGATAAATATTCGACAGAAGATGTTGTAAAGGTAACACTTTCCCTTGACGATATTAGTGCGGGATATGTTAAGTTGAATACGATAGAACCCGAAGACCTGAAAGAAAAGGGAACATGGAAAGGCTATTATTTCAGTGAATATGCAATAACATTGACCGCAGTGGAAAAAGAGGGACATAAATTCGAGCGATGGGAGATAGACGGAGCTGAATTTGTAAGCGGTTCTGCGACCGATAAGACAGTATCTGTAAAATGTAATTCTGACACTACTGTTAAAGCAGTTTTTTCAAAAATATAAAACTAAACAATAAAGGATGGATGAGTCGTGAGATTATTCAGAGTAATATCGCTTTTACTGTGTCTTTTCATGCTTTTGCCCTTTGTGGCATCATGCAACGGAGGATCGGTCGAAACAGAGACCGAGAGTGAAAGTAAAAACGACACAGAAAGCCAAAGCGAGACCGAGAGCGAAACAGAGACAGAGTCATTGACGAGGGTGTACATAAACGAAATATGTGCAGATAACGAAAGCGTGTACGCTGATCCAAGCGAAGAGAGTAATTTTTTCGATTGGATAGAGATATACAACGGAGAGGATACAGCTATAAGCCTTGAGGGCTGGTCGCTGTCCGATAGTCCGAGTCAGCTACGCAAATTCGTTTTTCCGTCGGTCGAGATCGAAGCGGGCGGATATCTGATCGTGTTTGCTTGCGGAGAAGTCAAGGAAGGCAATGCTCTTTATGCAGACTTTAAGATATCTGCTGTCGGAGAAGAAATAATTTTGGTAGACTCTTCGCGAAGAGTTATAGACCATGTTGATATGCCGTCAACTGATACCGACACTTCCTACGGAAGAGTTACCGACGGAGGTGCAGAACTTTCGAGAATGATGCCGACGCCGAATGCGACCAATGTCGGAGCAAAGCTGCTTCCCGAGCCTGTTCAAGTCCCCTCATTCTCAAAGAACAGCGGTTTTTACGATAATGAGTTCGAGCTTGAAATAAACGTTCCCGAGGGCTGTACGGTGTATTATACACTCGACGGAAACACCCCCACTGACAAGTCGCAGAAATACAGCGGTGCGTTTACAGTAAGTGATGCAAGTAACAATCCTAATTATTATGCGGCGATAGAGGATACCTCTGCAATATCCGAATATCTTCCTGATTTCCTTGTAGACAAAGGAACGGTAGTTCGTGCGGTAGCATATGATTCTGACG
Source organism: Clostridia bacterium (assembly GCA_017390195.1). GTDB lineage: Bacteria > Bacillota > Clostridia > Oscillospirales > CAG-272 > RGIG1023. The sequence continues at coordinate 3,383 of JAFPCR010000062.1, forward strand.
GACGTTGCAGTTCTGCTGCGACGGCAACATACTTTGTTGGACTTGGAGATAAGAAAGGTCTGCAAAATGTTTCGGTCATTTCGATGACGACCGACGAAAGCAATCTCTTTGATTACGATACGGGAATATACACTAAGGGCAAGGCGTTTTACGATTGGAAAAGCACCATGACAGAAGCGGAATATCAAGAGGTCCCGTATTGGAAACATCAAGCCAATTATTATCTTAAAGGCAAAGAGATGGAGCGTCCTGCAACGATAGAATATTTCGACAGTGAGCATAATTTCGTTTTCTCGCAGAATGTTGGAATAAGAGTTCGTGGAGGGGCATCGAGAAGCTGTCTTCAAAAGAGCTTTAATATCTATGCCCGTAAGGAATACAGCGGAACAGATAAATTCCCGATACCACTCTTTGACGGTGTTTCATATACTTCGGTATTTATGCTTAGAAACGGTGGAAACGATACTGACATTATGAAATTCAGAGACTCGATAATTCAATGGCAGGCAATGGGAACCGATGCCATAAGCCAGCAGACATATCCCTGTGTTCTGTTTTTGAACGGGGAGTATTGGGGAATTTATTTACTGCAAGAAAAGTACAGTAGCGATTTCTTTGAGAATCATTACGGAGTTAAATCCGAAGATGTTGTTGCACTGAAGTTCGTCGTAAACATGAAAGCCGACGAGGAGGCTCTTGATGAATATAATGAGCTTTGCAATTTTGCAAAGAGTAGAGATCTGAGCCAGACAAGATATTATGACGTTGTTTGCAGAAAAATTGATATTGATAACTTTATTGATTATTTCTGTATTCAAATGATAATAGGAAACTCTGACTGGCCGCATAATAATTATTTTCTTTGGAAAACAAAGGTGAAGGATAAAAACAACCCTTATGCTGACGGCAGATGGAGATGGGCTTTGTTTGACACCGAAAGCTCAACGAATCTTGGTTCATCACAAAGTCAAACACAAGATTGCTTTTTCCGTTCACATAGAAATGATCTTTTTATGGCATTGATAGAGAACGAAGAATTCAGGCAAAAGCTCACTATAGCAATGATGGATCTGCTAAATGAAAATTACTCTTACGAAAATATAAAAGAGATCGCCGATGAATACTATGCTAACTATAAATATGCTATGGTAGATTATTACCGTCGTTTTGTGTCAACAAGTAACAGTACTGCGGCAGTGTTCCGCAGTAGGATCGCTGTTTTTGAGAAATTCTTTTCGACACGTTACCAATATGTCGAACAGCAATTCAGAAACCGATTTTCGTTGGGCAAGGTATATGAGGTGACCCTTTCTGTTGACAGTGCCGAAGCAGGATATATAAAGATAAATTCTGTCGAGCCGAAGAAGATAAAGAATGGTGAGCAGTGGACAGGAAGATACTTTGCGGATTACCCGATAACACTTAACGCCGTAGAAAAAGAGGGATATAAATTCGAGCGATGGGAGATAAACGGAGCTAAATTTGTAAGCGGTTCTGCGACTGACAAGACGGTGTCTCTTAAGCTTTCATCTAACATCACTGTAAAAGCTATTTTTTCAAAAGTATAAAATTTTAGACTAATAACAAAAGGCACGGAGACCCGTCGGGACTCCGTGCTTTTTGTTATTTTACAGGAAATACGTCGATTTCGACCGTATCTCCGAGAGGGATCGAACATACCCAAACCGAGGAGGGTGGCTTGCCGTACATTTGCTCGATCGCCTTTGCATAGTATGAAAGTTGCAGACCGTGAGAACGGTTCATTTTCTTCTTTACAAGGGCTTTGTCTTGCAGCTCACGTTTGGTTAGGCGGTCTGTCTTGTAGTCGCAAAGAATGATATCGCCGTCTTTTGTCTCGATCAGCAGGTCGATAGCACCTTGGATCTGAATTCTGGTATCCCCAAGCTGCTCGGCGAGAGCCGAGTCGTTTACAAATTCACGTGCGAGAGGGAAGATGCTGAATCTGAACTCTCTGCGGATATTTGAAGCATTTTGAATAACGTTCAGCAAAGAGCTTTGCCTGAATTTTTCAGCCGATGCCTTCGGTATAAGCGTTGCCGTGCTTTCGTCAATAAAGTTTTCTGATATTTGACGCTCTATCTCGGCATCTGTACCGTTTGACGTAGCCTTGCGGGTAGGAATCATGGTGCGCTCTACCAGGTCAGCAGTCAGCTCATCGAACTTGGCACGGGTAAGAGTCAGATCCAGATGCTTAGGGCCGGAAGCATC
>JAFPCR010000063.1 GCA_017390195.1 Clostridia bacterium
ATCGGCAAGCTTATTGAAAAGGGATACAAGGTCGCTATCTGCGAACAGACAGAAGATCCGTCGGTGGCAAAAGGATTGGTCAAGCGAGAGGTCGTTCGAGTTATCACCCCTGGAACGCTTATCGAATCAAATCTGCTTTCCGAGGGCAAGAACAATTTCTTGTGTTCTTTGTATTTCGGAGAGCATGAGATAGGAATGTGCTTTGCCGATGTTTCGACGGCGACGGTACACGCCACCTCGTTTTCATGCGACGAGGGCTTTGCGATAAAGATAAGAAACGAATTGGGTACATATATGCCCAGAGAAGTAATAACGAATCTCGGAAGAACGAAGATCACCGAGATCGCAGATTTTATAATCGGACATGATGCCGTTCTGTCCGACAATCAGGCACAGAGGTTTGAGTTTGCACACGCCACAGAGCTTGCGAAAAAGCAGTTTTCTGACTCTTTGCGTGAAGATGATATGCACAACCGACCGCTCATATGTGCAGTAGGTGCTATGACAGATTACATAGCAGATATGCAGAAGTCGGACATTTCGTACATAAACGAGATCACCGTCTATATAAACGGTCAGTATCTTGAAATGGACATAAACACCCGTCGAAACCTTGAACTGGTAGAAACCATGAGGACAAAAGAGAAAAAAGGCTCGTTGCTTTGGGTGCTTGACAAGACCAAGACTGCAGTAGGTGCGAGAATGTTAAGACAGTGGGTGGAGCATCCTCTGCTGAACCTTTCGCAGATAGAACAGCGTCAGGGAGCGGTCGCCGAGTTTTTGTCCGACTACATGATGAGAGAAGAGATCGGAGAGCTTTTATCTCAGGTGCTTGACCTGGAAAGACTCGTTACGAGAATAGTATACGGAAGTGCTAACGGCAGAGATCTGCGCGCTGTTGCAAACACGGCAGGGATACTGCCCGAGCTGAAGCAGATACTTTTGAGATGCAGCAGTCAGAAAATAAAGAAGCTTTGCCAAGATCTCGATACGCTTGATGATATACGTGACACGGTAAATGCGGCGATCTGTGAGACTCCACCGGTATCTATACGTGAGGGTGGCATTATAGTTGACGGATACAATGCCGATCTGGATCATCTGCGTTCGGTGAGCCGTGACGGCAAAAAGTGGATCGAAAAGCTGGAAGAGGAAGAGCGTGAAAGCACGGGGATCAAGACCTTACGCACAGGGTATAACAAGGTCTTCGGTTATTATATAGAAGTGACGAAATCCTTTGTATCAAGTGTTCCTGACAGATATATCAGAAAGCAGACACTTTCAAACTGCGAAAGATACATAACCCAGGAATTGAAGGAGCTTGAATCTACGATACTCGGCTCGTCCGAAAAGATAGTTGCTCTCGAATATGAGCTTTTCCAAAAGGTACGTGCCTTTGTGGCAGACAGAAGCTCGAGGATACAGAAGGTCGCAGCCTGCCTTGCAGAGATCGACGCATACGTGAGCCTTGCGACCGTTGCGGCGAAAAACAAATATGTCTGCCCGACGGTAGATATGTCGGATAAGATCATAGTAAAGGATGGCAGACACCCTGTTGTAGAGCAATTCGTAAAGGACACATATTTTGTCCCCAATGACGTTACGCTTGATACGAACGCTAACCGTATAATGCTTATAACCGGACCTAATATGGCGGGTAAATCGACATATATGAGACAGGTTGCCCTGATCACCGTTATGGCACAGATAGGCTCGTTCGTTCCTGCAAGCGAGGCACAGGTGGGGATTGTGGATAAGGTGTTTACACGTGTAGGAGCATCGGACGATCTGGCATCGGGTCAGTCTACATTTATGCTGGAGATGAATGAATGTGCTTACATTCTCAAGAACGCAACAAAAAACAGTCTTATTATTTACGATGAAGTCGGCAGAGGAACATCGACCTTTGACGGAATGAGCATCGCCAAGGCGATAGTCGAATATACAAACAGCAAGAAGATAGGGGCAAAGACCCTCTTTGCAACACATTATCACGAGCTTACGTCAATGGAAAATGAATTTGACGGTATAGTGAACTATAATATTGCGGCAAAGAAACGTGGAGACAACATCACGTTTTTGCGTAAGATAGTCAGAGGTTCTACCGATGACAGCTACGGAATTGAGGTCGCCAAGCTTGCAGGAGTTCCGAATGAGGTCATTCGCAGGGCAAAGGAGGTTCTCGCCTCGGTCGAGCGATCTGCACAGGCACTTTCGCTCTCGGATAACACAAAGGATATGCCTGAAAAGGATGACACACTTATAACGTTCGATGATTTTGTAAACGAACAGGTCATCGAGGAGTTAAAAGCGGTTGACGTAAATACACTGTCTCCGTATGAGGCGATGACATTCTTGTTCAACCTACAGAAACGGCTCAAATAAAATCGGATGCAAAAATAGGAAAGGGGATAACTATGGGAAAGATCAATGTTCTTTCGTTTTCGGTCGCAAACCTCATCGCCGCAGGTGAAGTCGTTGACAGACCTGCTTCGGCAATAAAGGAACTTATAGAGAATTCCATAGACTCCGGGGCTGACCGAATAAGCGTCGAGATACAAAACGGTGGAGTGACCTTTATGCGTGTTACCGACAACGGGTGCGGCATGGAGAAGGACGACCTTTCCATGGCGATACGCCGTCATGCCACAAGTAAGATACGGGATGAAAAGGATCTCAACTCTATCATTACGCTCGGATTTCGTGGAGAGGCATTGGCGGCAATCTCTTCTGTTTCGGATATGAGGATAATATCGAAAACGAAGGATTCGGAGTTCGGTGCTATGCTCACCGCACATTTCGGAGATATTGTCGGTGTGACGGAGCGTGGCTGTGCAGTCGGTACATCTATTATTGTCGAAAATCTGTTTGCGAACGTACCTGCACGCCGTAAGTTCCTGAAAAGAGATATGACTGAGGCTATGGCAGTCACGGCTATGGTCGAAAAAGTCGCACTTTCAAAGCCTGAGATCGCATTTACTTTGATAGTTGACGGAAATGTCAAGCTTGAAACGTCGGGAGACGGTAACCTTAGAAATACAATATATTCGCTGTTCGGACGTGAATTCTCAAGAGGGCTGATAGAGATATCGGGCGTGAGCGAAAACAAGGATATTGAGATTTGCGGATTCATAGGAAGAACAGATAACGTAAAGGCAACGAGAAATTACCAGAATTTTTTCATAAACGGCAGATATGTAAAAAGTAAAACGGCACAGGCGGCGATAGAGCAGGCATATTGCTCGTATATTCCGTCGGAGAAATTCCCGTGCTGTGTTCTGTTTATGAAGATAAGTCCTGCGGCGGTCGACGTCAACGTTCATCCTGCAAAGCTGGAGGTCAAGTTCTCCAATGAAAAAGCGGTCTTTGAATGTATCTACTATTCGGTTCGTTCTGCACTTGAGGAAAACGTTACACGTCCCGATTTTGAACTCGGAGCAAAAAAATCGCTCCAAAATGATACGGATATCCCGCTACGCAAAAACAACTTCAATGCTCCCATGTCAAACGCATTTGTTCCCGTCGGACGACAGGAATCAATGGCAAAGAGACAGATAAGCATAAATGATGGGTATACGGCGGGTATATCACAGAGAAAGCCCGAGCAGGAAAGAATAAGTGCCAAAGAATACATTGAAAAATATATGGCGAATACAGAGGTTGGGGCAAATGCCTCAAAAACCTCCGATACCCAAACGCTCAGCAAAATAAACAATGAAGGCATCAAGCACGAAAGTGCTGAACAACAACAGATGCCACAATATTCAAAGATATCGGAGCAAAACGAAGGCGTAGCAGAGCAGAGCAAGTCCGAAAACGTTGAGGGGAAGATACCGAGTGATTCTGTAAGTGAGTCGGTAGAGACCGGTGAAATACCGAAAAAAGTCTTGACACACCTATTCCGTTATACCGTATTGCGGGCGAG
>JAFPCR010000064.1 GCA_017390195.1 Clostridia bacterium
AAGGCATTGAAATTTCTCCCGATTCAATATTTGATATTCAGGCAAAGAGACTTCACGAATATAAACGCCAACAGTTGAACGCACTTTGGGTCATAGACAAATATATGAAAATAAAAGAGTCGGAAAGGCCCACAACTCCGATAACGGTCATCTTCGGAGCAAAAGCCGCCCCTGCATATACGATAGCGAAGGATATCACTCATCTTATACTTTGTCTTGGAGAGCTTATCGGACAGGATAAGGATGTAAGCCCTTATTTGAAGGTGGTTATGCTCGAAAACTATAATGTCAGTGTTGCAGAGTGGCTGATACCTGCTTGCGATATATCGGAACAGATATCGCTTGCATCAAAGGAAGCGAGCGGAACGGGAAATATGAAATTTATGCTCAACGGTGCAGTGACGCTCGGCACAGAGGACGGTGCGAATGTCGAGATTCACCAGCTTGTCGGGGATAATAACATTTATATTTTCGGTGACAGCAGTGAAACTGTGACAAAACGCTATGCCGAGGGTAGCTACAGAGCAAGGGATTACTATGAGTCTGATAAAAGGCTTGGGGCGGTGCTTGACTTTATCGTGAGCGATAAGATGCTGAAGATAGGTAACAAGGAATGTCTTACAAGACTTTACGGCGAGCTTGTAGGCAAAGACTGGTTTATGACATTCCCCGACTTTGAGGATTATTGCAAGACAAAGGAAAGAGCGATATCCGATTACGAGGACAGAACGAAGCGAGCCAAACGAATGCTTGCAAATATCGCAAATGCAGGATATTTTTCATCTGACAGAACGGTAGGGGAATATAACAGAGATATCTGGAAACTGTGATAAAGGACAGACCTTCGGTAATAGATTTTAACAGCATCAAAGAGAAAGGGGATCTTAATACGGAGGTCATCGCACATCTTCCCGAATCGCAGGAAAAACGATCCGAGATAAACAAGATCATATCAAAGATTCATGCACATTATATTGAGCAGTATTTAAAAGAAATGAACTGCCCGATAGAGCAAAAGCTTCGACTGATCGATAAGATAGCGGAAATGATATCAATATCGTAGATAATCAAAAGCGTGGCACGGCAGTGCCACGCTTTTGATGATTGAAAATCGGAGAAGATTTTTTGAAGGCTCAACGTCTTGCCCCCCACGAGTCCGCTATGTGAGTATAGCATTTTGGATACATTTTGCCGCATATGTAGCAAATCTTGCCCCTTTGTTTATATCAAAGCTATCTACGGCTTTTACGAGTCCTATCGTGCCTATTGAAACGAGGTCCTCTTGATTACGGCAGCTTGAGTAATATTTTCTGACGATATGCGAAACGAGACGCAGGTTGTGAAGGATAAGCTCGTTTCTTGCGTTGGCATTTCCTGAGGCGGCGAGGATAAAGTATTCACGCTCTTCATCGCTTTTGAGCGGAGGGGGGAAGTTTTGGGGCGTGCCGATCCCGAGGATCACATTTAAAAAATGAGACATTACCGAAAGAAGATACGCAAGCATAGATTGCCTCCTTGTTTATGTTTAATGGTAAATTTTATTCGCATATGGCTTGTCGCTTGCCTGTACATATTTAGATTGACAGAATTTGATAATAATGGTATAATGGTAACATCAAAATTTGGAAAAATATGATATAGACTTATGAATCGAGGTATATAAAATGGAGAGATTGATCGGAAATGCGATAGTCGGACAGTCGGGAGGGCCTACTGCCGCAATAAATGCAACGCTTGCGGGAGTTATCCGTGCAGTGATCGAAAATTCTGATAAAGACGGTAGGGTCATAGAAAAGCTTTACGGAATGAGAAACGGAATAGAGGGACTGCTCAACGAAAATATCGTTGATCTCACCGATATCTTTGCCGACACCTCGAAGATAGATACTTTGGAGAATACACCTGCCGCCGCTCTCGGTTCATGCCGTAAAAAGCTTCCTCGGGTTGGCGAGGACGATACGGTGTTCGAAAAGCTTATCGCTATATTCAAAAAGTACAATATACGCTATTTTTTCTACATCGGCGGCAACGACTCGATGGATACAGTGGCAAAGCTGAGCAAGTATCTTGAGGGCAACGATTACGAAATGCGTGTTATCGGAGTTCCGAAAACAATAGACAACGACCTTATGGGAACCGACCATACCCCCGGCTTTGGTTCGGCGGCAAAGTATATTGCCGTTACCATGCAGGAGATCATACGTGATTGCTCGGTATATACCGTAAAGGCAGTCACGATAGTAGAGATCATGGGCAGAGACTCGGGCTGGCTCACTGCGGCTTCGGCTATCGGACGTGTTGTAAACGGGGTAGCTCCCGACCTTGTATATCTTCCCGAAAGAGCATTTGACATGGACAGATTTATGGATGATGTCAGAGCCGCCCTTGAAAAGCATCCGAATGTGGTCATTGCCGTTTCGGAAGGCTTGAGAGATGCCGACGGACGTTATGTCGGAGAGGGAACGCAGAGCGGAGCGGTCGACGTTTTCGGACATAAGTATCTGTCGGGAACGGGCAAGGCTCTTGAACTTGCCGTTAAGGAGAAGATAGGCTGTAAGGTTCGTTCGGTCGAGCTTAATATTTCTCAAAGATGTGCGTCGCATCTTGCTTCCAAGACAGATATCACAGAGTCCGTTCGTATAGGCAGAGCGGCAGTCGAAGCGGCGATCGACGGAGCAAGCTGTAAGATGATGGTATTTGAAAGAACGTCAAAAGAGTCTTATGTCTGTGAGATAGGATATGCCGACGTGTCGGAAATTGCTAACAAGATACGTACTGTAGACGAAAGATTTATAAATTCAGAGGGAAACAACGTAACAGACGAATGTGCGGAATATCTTCTGCCACTTATCTGTGGAGAAGTAAACGCAGAATATTCAAAAGGACTTCCGAAGCACATAATTATTTAAAAAGTCAGCATAATAGGTGTTGAAGCACATTCGACACCGCAAAAATTCGGGACTGTAGCACCGTGCGACAGTCCCATTTTCTGCCCGAAAACAAATTACCATATTTTTAGGGGTTACATTTTCTCCTTTTCGATACTATAATTATAGTAACTACCCATAGGAGGAACGCTACAACCATGGAACTAATTCTTATCAGTGAAAGCAAGCTGAAGATCATGCTGACTGCTCAGGATATGAGCAGATATGATATAGATGCGATGACATTGGATTATACGTCTGACGAGAGCCGCAAGGCTTTTCATCACATACTTGAGGATGCCAAAAACGAGACGGGGTTCGACACAGAGGGGGACAGACTTTTTATACAGATGTATCCGTCACGTTCGGGAGGATGCGAGCTTTTCGTGACAAAGCTCGGAGTATTGTGTTCGGCAACAGAAGGCGAGACACCGAATGAATTTTCAATACCGTTGACAGGAGGTACGAGTGTGGTACAGCTTAAACCCGAGAGAAAGAGCAGCAACGGACCGAAAAGGGCGGGAGCATATTGCTTTGAGCAGATGGAATGGATGCTTCGTGTCTGCCGCAGACTGTCCTCGTGCGGATACAGCGGTGAAAGCTCGGCGTACAGAGACAACGACGGCAAGTGCTATCTTATCCTTGAAGAAATGAATGCAAACTCATACTCCCCACTCGATGAATATTCATTTATACTCGAATACGGTACATATGAAAATGCCGAAACGCTTCGTCTTTATATAAGAGAGCATGGCACTGTGATATGCGGATCGGGGGCAGTTGAAAAACTTGCACACATATGAAAAATTGTATTGAAAATATCGCTTTTTTTTGATATAATGACAGATAATGAAGAACCCGAAAGGATCATTAAAAATGCAAGACCTTGAAAGTATACGAAAAAAGTGTGCCGAGTGTCACGAATGTGAGCTTGGAAATACTCGCACCAACTGCGTTTTCGGAGTTGGAGATCCCGATGCCGATCTGATGTTTGTCGGAGAGGCTCCGGGCGAACAGGAGGATCTGTCGGGAGAGCCGTTTGTGGGCAGAGCAGGGCAGTTGCTTGACAAATACCTTTATGCCGTAGGGATAGAACGCAGTGAGGTTTTTATTACGAACATCCTAAAATGCAGACCGCCGAAAAACCGTGATCCGTTGCCCGAGGAGGAAGATGCGTGTATCGGATTTTTGCGTGAACAGGTAAAAACGGTAAAGCCCAAGATCATAGTATGTCTCGGACGTATTGCCGCCATGAGACTCATAAAGCCCGATTTTAAAATAACAAAAGAGCATGGCGTTTGGTATGAAAAAGGAAACTATCTTATGACGGCTGTATATCACCCGGCATTGCTCCTGCGAGACCCTCGCAAAAAAGAGGAGATGCTCGTTGATATGAAGGTCATAAAAGAAAAATACGATTTTTTGAGACAGTGAAAACAGCCAAGGACAGTTTCAGATTTATCTGACGGTCACTTGGAGGTATGGAGATAAAAATGGATACACAAGCAATAGTAGGACTTTTAAAAATTATTATAATGCTGTTTTTGTTCATGATCGTCGGTTTTATTGCAAGAAAAACAGGAATAATCAATGACACCGCATCAAAGAATCTGTCAAAGCTCGTTCTTGCCATAGGTCAGCCGATGATGATAGTGGCGGCACTTATGGGTACGGAATGCTCGTGGGAGAATCTCGGGCAGGGCGGTATAATAGTTGCGATAGGCTTTGGACTTCACATCTTTATGGCGGCGTATGCCTTTGTCGCCTGCATAAAATTTAAGGATCTCGATGAACGTAAGATAACAGAGTTCGCACTCGTGTTCACAAACTGCGGATTTATCGGTCTGCCGATATACGAGGCACTCTTTAAGAATGTCGGAGACTTCGGAAGATTTTGGGGAGCGTTTTATATTATCAGCTTTAATGTGTTCTTGTGGACATGGGGAATTGCGATACTTGCAAGAAAGCGTAAGGATATAAAGCTGACGGCAAAAAAGATACTGCTCAATTACGGTACCGTTCCGAGTGCGGTCGGAATATTGATCTATATACTTCTCATAAATGTTCCGGGACTTTATGGAAGCTTTGCATATGATTGTGTTTACGGCTTCTGCAATTCCTTGGGAAATCTCTGCACACCGATATCTGTCCTGATAACCGGAGCATTGCTTGCAACACGCACCCCGAAACAGATATTCGGCTCGCCGAAGGTGTATTACCTGTGTCTGCAAAAGCTAATAATCATGCCACTGTTGATCTGTTTGATAATGAAGCTTTTGGGCTTTGGACCGCACTATATAATCTTCGCCGTTGCCGCAACGGCAATGCCGACTGCGGCGTCCGCCTCCATGCTTTCGGAGCTATATGACATCTGTCCCGGATATGGCTCGCAGGCAGTGGGAACAAGCTCGCTTTTATCAATGGCGAGTCTGCCACTGGTAATGCTTATCGCCCAAGCCATCGTGGCACTTTAAGAAGTTGAAATGATATAATAAAATAATGCCGCCGTCGTATCAGGATACAACGGTGGCATTATTTTTCTTTTTGGGTTGACTTTTCGGCAAAGTGAATATATAATAATCTTGGGTTTTATTGCTTTGATAGAAGTAAAACAGGTTTTGCGGCTCTTTGATGCAAAATGAATTATGATTTTTCAGAAAGGGAAGTTTTGCCTCACAATAAGGTAAAAGCCACGGCTGAATTTATGACTCGTGATCTGC
>JAFPCR010000065.1 GCA_017390195.1 Clostridia bacterium
GAGACATCGGGAATTATTCCGAGCTTGAAGCATTGTTTTACGGTATCCTTGCCAAAGTCTGTCAGACCTACTTCTGTATCATATGCTCCGCCAATGCAGGTAACACCCGACCAGAGCAGAGTTAAAAATCTTACGCCTCTTGCGTGTAAAACTTTTAATCTGTCAGGCTCGCAGTTAAGTATCCTTGCATCTTCGACTGATATGATAAATCTGTTTTTTATATTTTCTGTTTTGGATATTTGGTTAGAGCTTCGAACGTGTGTTACGTCAAAGAGGGAATTGTCGATACTCTTTAACAGATGATCGAGAGTTATGTGAAAATTCCGAAAGCCTTTGTCGTTGTCATACTCTTTCGGACACCATATTGCCATGACTTGAATGTATTTTTCAAACACCGAGGCATTTTCAAGTGATATATGCAGATCGTTTTTGTCGATACCCTTATTTTGCTCTAAGATCGAGAGGGCAGTGTCACAGTGTAGATCGAATAGATTGAGTTTCATTTTTGTACCCCATAAGCATTTCGTATATGAATAATGTCGGTCACTTTACGGTTTCCGTCGGCATCTTTTTCAAGGTACACCTCAATCACATCCATTCGCACCTGTTTGTCGGTGGGATTAGAATGCAGATATGTGCGTGCGGCACTTACGGTATGGCGTTTCTTGTCTTGGTCGACGGCACGTGCAGGTCTGCCGAACCTTGACGGTGATCCCTTGTTGGCAGTCCGTGATTTGACCTCTGTAAATACTATGAAGGACTTATCTTCTGCGATAATGTCAATTTCGTTATAGGATGCACGGTAATTTCGCTCGAGTATATTGTAACCGTTCTTTTTCAGGTACTTTGCCGCTGCATCTTCTCCGAAATCGCCTATCTGCTTGGTCTTTGTGAATATGTTTTTCATTACAGTATACAGATATAGTATTCAATTGTCAAGAAATCTGATAAATTTAGTTCGATATATGGGTGCAGGCCCGAATTTTCGCAATGCTTCCATATGTGCTTTTGTTCCGTATCCCTTGTGCTTGGCTATTCCGTATTGCGGATACTGCCTGTCAAGCTCGATGCACATGCGGTCACGGGTGACTTTGGCAAGTATAGATGCCGCCGCTATGCTTTGAGATATAGCATCTCCGTGTACGATCGCTTTAGAGGGAATGTCAAATCCACGTGTGACGTTCCCGTCTATTATGGCAAAATCGGCAGGCACGGACAAGCCCTCTACGGCACGACGCATCGCAAGCATATCGGCTTCGAGAATGTTAAGCTCGTTTATCTCTTCGACACTTGCACTCGCTATACAGTAGGACACTGCATTTTCGCAGATGATGTCAAAGAGTGCATCACGTTTCTTTTCTGTAAGCTTTTTGGAGTCATTAAGACCGGGTATTTCGAGTCCGAGAGGGAGAATGCAGGCGGCAGCAACAACAGGACCGCAGAGAGGGCCTCTGCCTGCTTCATCAATACCGCAAATGCTTTTATAACCCTGCTCCGACAATTCTTTTTCAACTGAAAAATCAGGCATATAGTCCACCTCAACTCATTTTTGTTCGATCTTATCGAGCGTTATTCTTCCGATCTTCGCAGCACGGAATTCGTCGATCAAGACATTGGCGGTTCGCTCGGTGTTTATCTCTCCGCCCGAAATAAGGAATCCACGCTTTCTTCCGATCTCGCACAACAGCTCGTAATCGTTCATATCGTCATATTGCGACATATCTGAGAGCTTGTAGCGTTCGCAAAGCAGGGAAGGATATAAATTACGCAATCTTTTGCATAGAACGGTTGCTATCTCCTCTATATCGAGGATGTCGTCCTTTATTGCTCCTGTGATAGCTAAATTTTCTCCGACAGCCTTGTCGTCAAATTTAGGCCAAAGCACACCGGGCATATCCAAAAGGCTCAAGCCTACATCTGTAACGATCCACTGCTTGTCCACAGTCACTCCGGGGCGGTTTTCAACCTTGGCTTTTTTGTTCTTACATATTTTATTTATGAGTGACGATTTTCCTACGTTGGGTATACCGAGCACCATTGCCTTCAAATTTCTTCCCGACATACCCTTGCTTTCATAACGCTCGACCTTTTCGCTCAATATATTCTTTACGGCGGTCGGGATCTTGTTCAATCCTTCGCCTGTTATGCAATCGGTGAGTATACAGACAGAGCTTTTGCTGTTGTAGTGTTCGAGCCACTGTCTGTTCATATTCGGGTCTGCAAGGGAAGCCTTATTTAGCAAAATCACAGAGGGCTTGTTCGCAGTAAGTGACGAGATCTCGGGGTTGCGAGAGCTTTTGGGAATACGTGCGTCAAGGATCTCTATTACTATGTCAACATTTTTCAGATTCTCGGATATCATACGGCGTGTTTTTGCCATATGTCCCGGGAACCATTGAATGATCTGAGATGGCATTCTGAATCTCTCCTAATCGGTTTTGTTTGTATTATTATTCAACGAAGCCGAATTGATCAAACGGCGTTACACGCAAAACGACCTTTCCGAGTATTCGTCTTACATCTACACAGCCGATAACTTCAAATCTACTGTCGAGGGAGTCGTTTCTGTTATCTCCCATTACAAAGACCTTACCCTCGGGCACGGTCAGTGTGAACACGTATCCGTCCATATTGTACTGTGCTGTCTCTGTGTATTTTCCAATGTCTTTATAAACACCGTTGACATTCTTCAAAAGCGAAATATAATCTTCCTCTAACTGCTTACCGTCTACGGTCACCGTTCCGGATTTGAAGTCAATAACTATCGTTTGATTTTCGGTTGCTATAACACGTTTTACAAGCGGCTTATTGAGGTTGTTGTTGTGGCTGTCCGTCAAATGAAATACAACGATATCTCCTTGTGCGGGCTTATAAAACAGTCCCATCGTGACGACCTGCTGACCGTCCTCAAGAGTGTCATACATAGACGAACCGTCAACCTCACACAATCTGAAAACAAAGTTAAAGACCAAAAGCACGGTTATGACCGCAATGATC
>JAFPCR010000066.1 GCA_017390195.1 Clostridia bacterium
GGTTCAAGTATGCTTGCGGCGAGCATCGTACTTGCAATAATGATATTGCCGTCTGTTATAAGCGTGTCGGAAAGTTCCCTTCGTGCAGTGCCTGACAGCTATTACGAGGGATCTCTTGCCCTCGGAGCAACGCACGAAAGAAGCACATTCTTCGTACTCGTTCCTGCGGCATCTTCAGGCATCATGTCGGGCGTGATCCTCGGAGTGGGCAGGGCAATAGGGGAGACTATGGCAATCATTATGGTTGCAGGTAACCAAAGTACAATGCCGTCGGGACTGCTCAACGGACTGCGTACGCTTACGACAAATATCGTGCTTGAGATGGGATATGCACAGGATCTGCACCGTGGAGCGTTGATCGCAACTGCAGTGGTACTCTTTGTGTTTATACTGATCATCAATTTTTGCTTTTCTTTTGCAAAGGGGAGGTCTAAAGGATGACCGAAGTAAAGCTTCAAAAAAACACGAAAAGGTTGCCAAAGTCGGCAAAGCTACAAGCCGTCGCTTTGAGGGCTTGCGTATATATCGGAGCGGCTATCACCGTTGCCTTGGTGGTCGGGATCGTGGGATATATCCTGATAAAGGGAATACCGCATATAAGACTCGACCTGTTTTCACCTGACTATACATCGGAAAACGTATCGCTCTTTCCTGCACTCGTAAATACCGTTTGGATAACGCTATTGTCACTCCTTATCGCAGTTCCTCTCGGAATATTCTCGGCGGTATATCTTACCGAGTACGCCAAGAGAGGTAACCGTTTTGTAAAGATAGTACGTCTTATGGCAGAGACACTTTCGGGAATACCGTCGATAGTCTACGGACTTTTCGGAATGTTGCTGTTTGTTGAGGCGTTCGGATGGGGATATTCCTTGCTGTCGGGAGCATTTACTCTGGCAATAATGATTTTACCTATCATAATGAGAACGACAGAAGAGGCTATCGGGAGCGTACCTGACATGTACCGTGAGGGTAGCTTCGGACTCGGAGCAGGCAGACTGCGTACCGTCTTTAAAATAGTTCTCCCATCGGCAATGCCGGGCATATGTGCCGGTGTTATCCTGTCTGTCGGACGTATCGTCGGAGAAACTGCGGCACTTATATATACAGCAGGAACTATGGCACAAATACCTGCTAACGTTATGGGATCGGGAAGAACACTTGCCATTCACCTATACTCACTGTGGCGTGAGGGAATGAACACCGAAAAAGCATACGCAACTGCCGCTGTACTGATAGTGATCGTAATAGCGATAAATGCACTGTCATCATTTATCGCAAAGAAACTTACAAAGGGAAAGGACTGACAAAATGAATAAATTCGACATTGAAAATTTGAATCTGTACTACGGTAATTTTCAGGCGTTGAAAAATATAAATATGACGATAACTTCAAATGATATAACGGCATTCATAGGCCCGTCGGGGTGCGGAAAATCAACGCTTCTCAAAACTCTCAACCGTATGAACGATCTGGTGGAAGGGTGCAGGATAGAGGGTAAGATAAAGCTCGACGGCGAGGATATTTATGACAGATTTGATACCAACGAGCTTCGCCGACGTGTCGGAATGGTATTTCAAAAACCCAATCCCTTTCCGATGAGCATTTACGATAATATCGCATACGGCCCGAGAACACACGGAATACGCTCAAAGGCAAAGCTTGATGAGATAGTCGAGCAGTCTTTGAGGTATGCGGCGATATGGGATGAACTCAAAGACAGACTCAAAAGATCGGCACTGGGACTGTCGGGCGGACAGCAGCAGAGACTCTGCATAGCAAGAGCTTTGGCGGTCGAACCCGAGGTTCTGCTTATGGACGAGCCGACAAGTGCCCTCGACCCGATCTCGACGGGCAAGATCGAGGATCTTACGCTCGAATTAAAGAAAAAATATACGATAATCATGGTAACTCACAATATGCAACAGGCAATAAGGATATCCGACAAAACGGCGTTCTTTTTACTCGGTGACGTTATCGAAATGGGTGACACCGAAAAGATATTCTCATCACCTGCCGATAAACGCACCGAGGATTACATTACAGGAAGGTTTGGATAATGCGTAATAAATTTGACAGCGAATTACAGTTGCTAAATGAAAAACTGATCGATATGGGCGTTATGTGCGAAAAGGCGATTGCCTGTGCTGTAAAAGCCCTTCTCGAACATGACATAGCTCTTGCCGAGTCTGCCGATGAGGCGGAGAGAGAGATAGACCGAATGGAACGTGACATAGAGAGCCTTTGCCTCAAGCTTATCCTTCAGCAGCAGCCGGTCGCACGTGATCTCAGACAGATCTCGGCGGCTCTTAAAATGATAACCGATATGGAGAGGATAGGCGATCAGGCGGCGGATATTGCAGAGCTTACCGAATATGTCTGTATTTCTCCCGACTCGGGTACGGTTGGAACAGAGCATATAACAGCTATGGCAGAGGCAACCGTCGAAATGGTGACAAACAGCATTGATTCATTTGTAAATAAAGACGTAAGGCTTGCCGAAAGCGTTATCGCACACGATGATGTGGTAGACGCCCTTTTCCTGAAAATAAAGAATGATATTGTCTGTAACATCGTAAACGATGTCAAGACTTCGTCTGCCGATCCCGATAGTATGAATGAAGAGAGGCTTGACGAAGATATCATCAAAAACAGTGAGTCGGCTATTGATCTGATCATGATAGCAAAGTATCTTGAAAGAATAGGCGATCATGCTGTAAACGTGGCAGAATGGGTGTTGTTTTCTATTACGGGAATTCACCCGAACTAAAATAATATTGATTTAAAGAGCAGCAGATACATTATTAAAGACATCTGCTGCTTTCTTTTTCCCATTTATAAAAAAGCCAAATCTCCTTGACAGTTTTCTTAATGTGTGTTAATATAATATTGCCATATGTGGCAAATCGGTGCAGAGGATCATTTCACCGAGAAAAACAAATTTAAAAGGAGAAACCAAATGAAAGCGGTAACAAGATCAAAACTCAATATTTTGTGCATGATTATAGCCATTATGCTGGTTCTGACACTTGCAGCGTGCGGCGGCGAGACCATAGAGACAGAGTCCGAATCAATAAGAGAGACCGAGTCAAACGAAACCGAGTCAAACGAAACCGAGTCCAACGAGACTGAGTCAAACGAGACCGAGTCAAACGAAACCGAGTCCAACGAGACTGAGTCAAACGAGACCGAGTCAAACGAAACCGAGTCAAACGAGACCGAGTCAAACGAGACTGAGTCAAACGAGACCAAGTCAAACGAGACTGAGTCAAACGAGACCGAGTCAAACGAGACAGAGCCCGCTGAAACAGAGTCTACCGAGACAGAGCCCGCTGAAACAGAGTCTACCGAGACAGAGCCTGCCGAGACCGAGCCGACTGAGACCGAGACCGAGACTTCCGGAGGACTTGTTTCGGGCGGCACATCCACCGATGATTCAAACTTCTCGGAATTGCATAGACCCCCCAGATCAAAAGATGACTGATCCTGCAAACTAATCAAAAAGATCGGTGATCAAATGAACAAAACGTCGCTTTTATGGTTCGTTCTCGTTTGTATAGCCGTGATGTTTCTAAATACGTCATGCAACATCGGGGACAAAAATACAGAAACTGTTAATGAAACCGAATCCGAGAGCATTTCTGATACAGAAAGTGTTTCGGAGACCGAAAGTGTGACCGAAAGTGTGACCGAAACAGAGACTGCACAGGTAAACGGCAACAGCGGAATTACTTCGGGTGGAACGCTCACAGGAGACAATTTTTCGGAATTGCACAGACCCCCAAAATACTGATTTTAATTCAGGCAAACAAGAATTACAGTATTACTTTTGATGTTGAATTTTAAAACTACATAAAATCAAGAAGGATCGATCAAATGAAAAAAACATTATTTTTCAGAATTATGCTTATCTGCATGGCGGTGATGCTTTTACTCACTTCATGTGGAGGAGAGAACGGCGAGACTGTTTTGGAATCCGAATCGGAATCCGAATCTGTAGTTGAGTCTGAGAGCGTAACAGAGTCAGAGAGTGTGAGTGAATCGTCAAGCGAGACAGAGTCTCAAACCGAACCCCCCACTGAAACAGAATCTGAAACCAAAAAAGAAACAACAGTATTTTATGAGACGGCAACTCAGATAGAGGACTATAAGGGAACTGCCGCAACACAGCAGACAAACAGAGTTAATATCGCTTGCATCGGAGACTCGATCACCGATAACTGCGGAACATACAGCTCTTACCGTTATTCGTTGTACACAAAGCTGTATGCAGACGGATGTTCCTTTAAATATACGGGAATATATTCAACTGCCGATCCCAGACTTCCCAGCGGATATAATGTCCACTGTGGATTCAGCGGAGCAGTAATAGGCCCCACAGCAAAGACGGGATCGAGAAGCTCGTATGATTATCTGTCGCAGTACATAGGAAGCGGATCAAACAAAGCCGACATCGTTCTTTTGATGCTCGGACACAATAACTACTTCCAGTCTCTTGCAAGCAATGAAGCAGATATGATAAAGGAGTATTCAAACTTTATCAAAAAGATCTATGAGCTTAATCCCGACTGTATAATTTACTGTGCTTCTATGGTCGAACAGGACAACGGCAAAACTCCCGACGAAAACTATGCGTCGAGATATAACGGAAAGGGTCTTAACACGCTCCTTCCCTCAATAGTCAAGAGCTTTTCGGATCAGGGATATGAAATTTATTTCGTAGACATGCGTAATGAAAGCGGACTCTCGAAGGATGAGGGAGACTTTGCTGACGGAACTCACCCCGGTGACCGTGGTCAGGCAAAGATGGCACAGGTATGGTATAACCATATTGCCGAAAGAGTAAAGCAACTCAATTCCGAAAACAAGGGAAGCGGAGGAAAGGCTTCTGTTATACCTGTTTCGGGACTTAATGTAAATTACAGCAAAATGACTGTTGTAAAGGGCTTCGGCAGACAGCTCGTCGCAACCGTTGTTCCGAGCAATGCAACACACACCGCCGCAATTTGGACTTCATCAGATGCTTCTATTGCAACGGTTGATGAGTGGGGAGTTGTAACGGGCATCAAGGCGGGAACTGTTACGATCACCGCAACCTCGGTCGACGGAAAGCAGACAACAGCTACCGAAGTAACAGTTGTAGAACCCGAAAACGAAATAACATACGATGAGTATTACCGTGAACGCTTCTCGTCCGGAACGGCAACAAGATGGACGGGAGACACAGGTGGATTCGGACAGTCGAACTCTTTCTGGGGCAACGGTATG
The DNA here is from genome assembly GCA_017390195.1 of Clostridia bacterium. Classification (GTDB taxonomy): domain Bacteria; phylum Bacillota; class Clostridia; order Oscillospirales; family CAG-272; genus RGIG1023. The sequence continues at coordinate 5,270 of JAFPCR010000066.1, forward strand.
GGAATTTATTATTCACGTGCTACCATTGAAAGCAAGCCCAAGAAGGATGCGGGAAAGTGCTTCAAGATGTCGTTCAGATATGTTGTAGACGGCTCTTACGACCAGAACTTAAATCAGGCTTATACCGAAATGACCTATGCAGGATTTGAACTCAAGATCGTTGACGCAGGCCGTAAGGTTCAACTTAAATACGGTAGCACGACACTCGGAACATATCAAACAGAAAGATACATGGTATACGGTCACGACTATGCATTGTATCTTGATAACGGAAACGTTATGGTTGTAAGGGACGGACAGATCCTTATTGAAGCAACCATTGATATGAGTGGATATGAATCGTCATCCAAGATCGGATTTAAATTCAGAGAGACATCGAGAAGCCTGTATGTTAGCGATCTCTTGTTGGCGAAAGGTGTAAAATAATCAAACGCAATAAAACACAATGCTTTTTTGTGAAAAACATACTGTTCTAAATGTTTTGTTTTTGTGAAAATGTACAAAATATAAAAAAATCATCATCAAGTATTGACAAAAAAAGCAAAGGTGATATAATTATTGTAGGATTAGTATAACTGTAATGATTATCTACTTGTATGCACCCATAAATGTGTTTTGAGTAGTTTATCATAAATAAATGATGGAGGTAAACATAATGAAATCAATGTATGAAACACCTGTCATTGAAATCGAGGTTCTTGACGTTAAGGGAGATATCCTTGCAGCGTCTACCCTTATGCTGACGGCAGAAGGCTCCGGCGACGTTATGGAATGGTAATCGGAAATCGATTTCTTTGTGGTTGTGTTAGACCTATAGTTACATCTTGTAATAACATACGATTTTTACCACTTAAATCACGAATGACTTCAATTATACCTCCTGGGAAATATTCTTTCGCTAATGCACTTAATACTTCGGCTTGATTATATCCCATTTCAAATGCTAAGAAAGCTTTTTCTTTTAAAAC
>JAFPCR010000067.1 GCA_017390195.1 Clostridia bacterium
ATGTAGAGCTTTTTGTTTTGGGGCTTGTCATCGCTGACCTCACCCTCAAGGGTGATAGATTTTATGGCTGTGCAGTTGTTAAGTGCCTCGTTCTGTTTAAGTATCTTAATATTGTGGAGTCCCTGCTCGACATTGTTCAAGACAATAATATCAGAGGAAGTACCTGCCGCCTTAACATTTTCGGCAACAAGTTTTCCGTCAAGAAATACCGAGAAATAACTGTTTGCATCATATCCGTAAGTACCCATATCGTTGATGATCTTTACCTCAACATTACCCTTACAGTATGCGTTCAGCTCTATGCCCGATGCTCCCCAGTCGCAGGATATACCGTCGTCGGTCATCATGGATCTGCCGATGACCTTGACTTTATCAACGATCTCGGACATTTGGTACGTCTTCTTTTCGTATGAGATAACTTTCGTTTCGGACTCGGTTTCGGACTCCGTCTCGCTTTCGGATACAGATTCGGATACCGACTCTGTTTCTGTTACGGATTCGGTTTCGGTTTCGGTTTTAGACTCTGTTTCGCTTTCCGTTGAGTTCGATCCGCACGACATCAAGCTCATGCTCAGCATACAAAGCACGCAAAGCAGAGCAATTATGCCTGTAAGTGTTTTTTTTGTCTTCATTCTAATTCTCCTTGATATTTGTTTGATCTGCCCATCTTCACCAAAAAACGGATCATGCCTTCCGCCTGTGTTTTTTAGCGAGTTTTCACAGCCGATCGTCTATTATCTTATCATACCTGATAATGTTCTGTCAAGTTCGTTATTTCAAGAATCTTACAATAAGGCTTCTCTAAAACACCTATGTCAAAAGCCTCCTGTCTGCTCTGCGTGCAACAAGCCATATTTCGTCGATATTTTCTTTTTCAGTCAAAAGTGTTTCTTGCCTAATTTTCTGTTTTAAGTTTAGAAATTCTGTTTTTGTGGGATATTATGATTATAGGTATGATAATTACCCAAAATCCATAGTTTGGAGAACACATTTACAATGGAATTTATAAAAATAGCTCTCAGCTCGATCTTTTCTGTCGCCGCCCTCTTTACGATAACAAAGATCATAGGGGCAAGACAGGTCTCGCAGTTGAGTATGTTTGACTATATAAACGGCATCTCGATAGGCTCTGTTGCCGCCGAGCTGTCGGTCTCGCAAGGAAAAGAGTTCTTCTTTTATCTTATCTCGCTTTTGATATTTGGTCTGTCCACTCTTTTGTTTTCGGTGATTACCGACCGCTCTATACGTGCCAGACGCATAATTGCAGGCAAGCCCGATATACTTTTCGAAAACGGCAAGATATACGATGAAAACTTCAAAAAGGCTCACCTTGACCTGAATGAATTTTTGATGCAGTGCCGTAATCAAGGCTTCTTTACGCTTGAAAATGTCTCCCTCGTCATGCTCGAGGAAAACGGAAATATAAGCATTCTGCCGAAATCAGACGCACGCCACGCAACTCCCTCGGACATGAAGATAGAGGTCGAGCAGGAGCTTCTTCCCGCAAACGTCATTCTTGACGGAGAGATCATGGACGACAACCTGAAAAACATCGGTTACAACCGTGATTGGCTCTGGAAAGAGCTGTCGCAAAAGAAGATCAAAAACGTTTCGTCGGTGTTTCTTGCGACCTGTGTCCGTGGTGGAAAGCTCAACGTCTATATAAGACACGGAGAAAAGGAGCAAAACACACTAATGTGACTGCTCCCAAATAAATTTATCTTATTTTTTATCTTATTTTTTCAACGCTTTGGAATACCTTTTCCGCAGCTACACCGAAGCTTCCCGAATTGTCAACGATGCAAACGGCATCTTTTCTACCCTCGGTCTTCATCATCTCAAAGACATCGAAAAATCTCTTACGCACACGGTCAAGCTTTTCTGCCGTTTCATATATCTCGATCTTGTTTCCTCTGCCGAGAATCCTCTGCAAAGCGACCTCGGTCGAAACATCGACAAATATGCAGATATCGGGAACACGTATGTCGCTTCGGTCAAGATTCAGCTTTTTGATACGTTCTATATCGGTCTCGCTCCCCTGATATGCAAGCGAGGAATAGTAATATCTGTCACAAAGTACGTCGATACCCTCTCCTAAATACTTCTCTATCTCCTTATTGTGATAGATGCGGTCAAGAGCAAAGAGTGCCGCTAACTCTTCCTCTGTCTTCCTGATCTCTCCGCCAAGCACACTACGTATAAACACACCTATGGCAGAGCCTGTCGGTTCTGCCGTGGTTATTACCTTTTTCCCGCTTTTCGTGAGACGCTTTGCGAGTTCCCTCATCTGTGAGCTTTTCCCCGAGCCGTCAATGCCCTCAAATACTATAAAACGCCCACGCCCTGCTTTTTCGCAATCCTTGTTACTCATATGACCTGCTTCTTGCTTTTCCTTTTACTTAATATTTTGACTGCCTTTTCATTTCCGTGTCTTGCCGATAAACGGTACAGATACAATGCCTCTGCCTCATCTGCCTTGACTCCGAAGCCTGTCTCATAGCAGTGTCCGAGACTGTATTCCGCCGAGGGATTTCCCGATTCTGCGGCACGTCTTAAATAATCGACCGCTTTTTTTGCATCCCGTTCACCGTTCTCGGTTCCTCTGCCGTTCTTATAGCACCAGCCTGCCGAATACTGTGCGTCGGAATTTCCCTGTGCCGCAGACCTTCTGTACCATTCAAGTGCGGCTCTTTCGTCTTTCTCGACACCTCTGCCCGAAAACAGACAGTCTCCAAGATTATTCTGTGCCGCAGGATATCCCTGATCTGCCGCAGATCTGTAATTACGCACTGCCGCAGAAAAGTCCTGCTCTGTTCCTCTGCCACATTCGCACATGACGGCGGCACTGTACTGTGCGGGAGCATATCCCTGCTCAGCAGACTTTGAGTACCATTCAAATGCCGTTTTGTCGTTCTTTTCAACTGCTATCCCGTTCTCAAAGAACTGTCCGAGCTTGTATTCTGCTTCAGCATATCCGCTCATGGCGGATTTTTGATACCACGAGTATGCCTCGGTCGGATTTTGGGCAACGACCTTGCCCTGCTCGTAGAAAAATCCTATCCTGAACTGTGCCGCTTCATTTCCCTTGCCTGCGGCAAGACGGTACTCGGAATAGGAACGTTCAAGGTCTATATCGACCCCATATCCCTTTTCGTAACATATTCCGATATTGTAGTGGGCACGCATATTGTTCTGCCTTGCCGCACGGTTGAACCATTTTATCGCATCCGAATCGCTCTGTACGACTCCGTATCCATTACGGTAGCACTCACCGAGGTTGTTCTGTGCCTCCGAATATCCGTTATCAGCGGCAAACTGATACCATTTTGCCGCCTCCTCGTAGCTCTGCATAACGCCCTTACCGTGCAGATAGCAGGTACCGTAGTCGTTCTGTGCCTTTGCGTCGCCCATGTCTGCCGCCGCTCCGAACCACTCGACTGCTTTTTCGTAATCACACTCTGTTCCTCTGCCGAAATAATAGCTCTCGCCAAGTGCAACAAAGGCATCGACTACTCCCGCCTTCGCCGCCTTCTGCCATATTCCGAATGCCTTTTGCGGGTCGGGAGACGTTCCGCAGCCCTGCATATAACAACGTCCGAGTCCGAACAAAGCACGTGTACATCCATGCTCCGACGCAAGCAGATACCATTTAAATGATTCGTCTCTGTTTTTGGCAGTTCCGTAGCCGTGATAGTAACAGCGAGCAAGCTCATATTCCGCCTCGGCAACCCCGAGTGCGGCTAATTTTTCGAACTGAACGAACGCCTCGTCGTAATTTTTAGTAACTCCGCTTCCGTCCTTTTTGCACTTCGCGACACGCAGACGGGCATTTATATTTCCAAGCTCAGCCGCATGGCAGAACAGACGGTATGCCTCGGCAAGATCCTGCTCAAGTCCTATTCCCGACAGATAATATCCGCCGAGATTGTTCATAGCATCGGCACTTCCCGCCTCGGCGGCGGCACGGTACCATTTTATCGCCTCAGACTCATCCTTTTCAACACCTCTGCCGCAAGCATAACACAATCCGATATTGTAAAGTGCGGTCGAATTGTTCTGCTCCGCCGCCATATGATAAAGCCTCAATGCTTCATTCATATCTCGCTCGACACCTCGTCCCGACGCATAACAGCCTGCCAAATTGTTCTGTGCGTCTGAGTTTCCGCTCTCTGCGGCATGTCGGTAGCAACGAACCGCCTCAGGTAAGTTCTCGTCTACCCCACGTGCAAATTCATAACAACTTCCGAGTCTGTAAACAGCCTCAACATTTCCCTGATCCGCCGCCGCACGGTACCACGAAAATGCCGCCGCAGGATAAGGCTCTGTTCCTATCCCAAGGGCATAACACATTCCGAGACTGCTCTGTGCCTCAGCATCTCCCGCCTCTGCCGCAACAGAGTAATATTCAAAGGCTTTCTTTTCGTCCTTCTCTCCGTTCTCCGTTCCAAAGCCACGGAAATAAAGGTCTGCAAGCTTTCTGTATGCCTCAATACTTCCCTGTGCCGCCGCCGCTTTGTAATAGTCAAATGCCTCGCCGTAATTTCTCTCGCTTTCGGGCGAAACGCCCTCAGCACAGTAATCTCCCATCTTCGTCTGAGCGGCAGCATATCCACGTGAAGCGGCAAGCCTGAACCAGCCCTCTGCACGTGTATAATTCTTTTCAAGGTCTTCACATTCGCCGTTCTCGAACATACATCCAAGCTCGTATGCCGCAGGGATACTGTCCCTGTCCGATGCCTGCTGCAAATACTCAAATGCCTTTTCGCTGTCCTTTTCAACACCGTGTCCGAAACGGTATAAGCAACCAAGACGGTAAAGTGCATCAACACTTCCGCCCTCTGCCGCTTTGTTATAATATTCTGCCGCAAGCTCGTAGTCGGGGGCTACTCCGCTTCCCGAATAATAACATTCTCCTATGTAGAAACCTGCTCGGGCATTTCCCTTTTCAGCCTCGATCTCAAAAAGACGTATCGCATACTCGGCGTTCTTCTCGACCCCGAGTCCGTAATAATAACACTCTCCGAGGCAGAAATCCACGCCCTCACATCCACGTCTCGCCGCCTTTATGTACCATTCGAACGCCTTGACATAATCCTGCTCAAGTCCGATCCCCTCTCGGTAGCAGTCTCCTATCTTCTTTTCGGCAGGACCGTATTCCGACATTGCCGAATCAAACAGCAGTCTCACCGCCTCGTCGACATTCTTTTCGTGTCCTATGCCGTCAAAGCACATAAGTGCATACTCATATTTTGCGGCGGCATTGCCAAGCTCCGCTGACTGTATGAGCCATTTACGTGCGATCTCGTAATTTACGCCCGTACCGTAGCCGTATCTGTAGCAATATCCGATACCGTACATACCGTCGGCATCTCCCGATTCGGCAGAACGCATATAGTTGTTTGCCGCTCCGTACACATCTACCTCACAGCCCCAGCCGTGAAGCATACAGTCTCCGAGATTTTTCTGTGCACGTGCATATCCCTGCTTGGACGAAAGGGTAAAGAGACGGTATGCTTCGTCGTTGTTTTCATCTGTTCCCTTTCCGTACAGCATACATTCACCGAGACGGTTCTGCCCGGGGGCAAAGCCCTGAGCGGCTGATCTTTTGAACCACATAACCGCTTCTTTTTCATCTTTTGCGACAGTCTTTCCCATCATAAAGGATTTTCCAACGGTGTTCTGAGAGCTTTTCTCACCGAGTGTAGCGGCATAAAGATACCAAACGAATGCCGCCTCCTTGTTTTTAGCACCGTAAAAGCCTTCCCCTCGTCGAATACACGACGCAAGTCCGTGAATAGCGGGCAAAAATCCTCCCCTATCAGCCGCAGATGCAAGGCAGGCAACGCCGTAACGGGCATCGTATGTGTCAGTCTTTTCACGGTCGAGAGCCAATTCACCTCGGCGATAGGTCTCCTGCACTTCTATATCGTCGAAGTTATATTTTGAATTAAGCACGCTGTTTTCGCCAAACAACACCTGCGTTGCAGACAATGCTCCGCTCAGCTCGGCAATACAGTCGTAGTAGAAGACACGGCAGAACTGCGGACGGCTCATGCCCGTCATGTCAATAAAGACAACATTAGAATCGTCTGAAGAATATTTGTCGTCTATGTCGTTGTGACCCAAGCTGATTATTATTATCTTTTTTGAGTATATGTAACCGTTGCGTATATCGGATGCAACGAACCGTGATGCCGCCGCCGCACGTGACGAAAAAACGACAAGTGCCTCGGCATCTGCAATAAGACGACCTCTGTCCGAAGGAGACGGCATATCGTCTCCGACACGTTTCATAACGATACCGCAACGCATAAGAGCATCTGTGATCCGCTTTACCGCATCCGAATCTTCATAACAGTAGCCGACAAAAACATATCCGATCCTTCTGATATCCTGTCCGTTCTGCAACTTTTCAAAAGCTCCTGACTCCATAGCCGCCCTCCTTTCTGTTTATATCATAAGTTTTAAGTGCTTACTTTGTTGTATTGCGTTGATAATTTACAGTAACCGTTGCATCTGACAAATTATCCTCACCGCCGCCGAAGTCGATATTGTTCCAGTCAGCCGTACTACCGACGTATCTTATATCTGTCAGCTTGCCTGTCTCAAAGAACGCCCAATCTCCGATGCTCTTGACTCCTGCTCCGAACGTTATACGCTCAAGGTTCTCACACATAGCAAAGCCGTATATTCCTATGCTATTTACAGAATCGGGAATATCGACCTCTGTAAACGATTTGCAGGCATTAAAAGCGAATCTGCCTATCGTCTCGACTCCGTTCGGTATTGTTATGTTTTCAAGCGATACGCACCACCAGAATGCTCCCTCGCCTATGTGCTTGAGGTTCTTGCTTAGTGTTACCGATTTCAAAGAAGCACAGTTTCTGAACGCATTTTTGCCGATACGTATGATACTGTCGGGCAAAACAACGCTCTCTATCGGATAGGCATCAGGATCATCTTCCTCAAAAGCCGACTCTCCTATCTCCACGACAGGGATCCCGCACACCTCTGCTGGAATGATGATGTTCTTATCACTTCCGTAATATCCTGTCACACTGTAACCGCCAAGTGAGCTCGGCTCAAACTTGAGCAACGAGACCTCGACCGTGCAAGAATCGGTCTTTCCGTTCTGCCCCTTTGCCGAAACAGTTGCTTTTCCCGCTCCGACAGCATTTATGATACCGTTTTCGGTAACGGTAACGACACTTGTATCGTCCGATATCCATGTGACCTTTCCGCAGTTCTTTGCACTGAGATCAAGTGCGTATGTCGAACCGAGAGCCATCACGAGACTGCTCTGCTTTACAGAAAGTGTTCCGTCTATCTTCAGCTGTTCGCCTGCATAAACGGGTATGACATTCCCGTCGATCACCCAATATCCGTTTGAATTTACCGAAATACTGTGCGACTGTCCGTCTTTTCCGTCCGTACCGTCTGCACCGTCTGTTCCGTCTGTTCCGTCAACACCGTCCTTTACGGAAAAAGAATATGTTGTTCCGTCACTGAATACAAATGTGTATTCGGTCTCACCGTTCTCTTCATTGACTGCCGACTTTTCGATACTGACAATGTAGGGCTTGTTTGCCGTTCCCTCAAGCTCGACCTCCTGTTTAGTCCCGTCGGCATATATTATCTCGGCATTCGAATTATCGTTGAAAACGATCTTCTTGATCTCGGCAGCTTCACCTGCACAAGAAGTAAATATCATGAGGCAGACTGCGAAAACGCTTACTGCCACCAATATCATCTTTATTGATTTTTTCATAAAGCTCTACCGTAGCCTCTGCATTTTATATGCAAAAACTTCCTTTCTTTTTGGAAATCTTTCGTTTAAATGTCAAAATTCCATGGCGTTTTATCCGAGGATCCTTTTAACGCCCTTCGAAGTAAAGTGAGTACCGTCATCTCCGGGAGCTTTTCCTGATCTGTACGCCTCTATCACACTGTCTACCTCTTCGGGACTTTCTGTGCTGAATATAAAATGCTTCGAGGTGATACCGTTGTCCGAAAGCACGCCTTGTCGGTCAGCCATGTAAAGAGGAACACTGTTGTATATTATGTTTCTATGCTCCCACTCACGCAAAACGGGAAATTCTATTCCCTTTCTGTCCTTCAGCACAACCGAACAGGAACGGCATTTTTCGCAGTCGGCGATCTCCTTTATGACGCACTTTTCAAGTGTCATGAGAGGAAGCCTGCCGTAAACGATTACCGCCGTATTTCTGCCTATATCTCTTATTTGAGGAAGGGTAAGCTCGGGGGAAAGGATCATTTCGCCGAACCCCTCCTTTTCGTACGCCTCAACGCTTTCACGGTTGTATATATTCAGTCTGTAATCACCGAGTCTTATAAGCCCTGCCTCGTCGCAAAGCTCAGCGTGTCCTATGTTTCCGACGAGTGCATATCTTGCACCCTTTGCCTTTGCATCTCTCAGCATGTCCAAAACAACCGCTCTCTCACTGTCAAAAATAACAGCGGGCATAACTACTCCGTCGGCAACCGAACCGTAATTTTGCAGAGGCAAAAATATAGAATCGAAGTATTCTCTTGCCTTATTCGTTATCTGATCAGCAGAGTAAAATCTTGCACTTAGCTTTTCGACTCTTTGCGAGTCTTTCAACTGTCTGCCCTTTGGCAAAGGTC
>JAFPCR010000068.1 GCA_017390195.1 Clostridia bacterium
GCGAAGACGTAAACGTATTCGTATTCGATACCGAGGTTTACTCCAACACCGGTGGACAGGCATCCAAGGCTTCTCAGGTAGGTCAGGTTGCACAGTTCGCAGCTGCAGGTAAGGCAATCGGCAAGAAGAATCTGGCTGAGATCGCTATGTCCTACGGTTACGTATACGTAGCACAGGTTGCTATGGGTGCTGATATGAACCAGTTGCTCAAGGCACTTACTGAGGCTGAAGCATATCCCGGACCTTCGCTTATTATCGGTTACGCTCCTTGTGAGATGCACGGTATTAAGAAGGGCGGAATGCAGAACTGCCAGCTCGAAATGAAGAAGGCTGTTGAGGCGGGTTACTGGAATATGTTCCGTTACAACCCCACACTCGAGAGCAATAAGCTTATCATCGACTCTAAAGAGCCTACAGGAAGCTATCAGGAATTCATTGCGAACGAGGCACGTTATGCACGTCTTGCACAGTCCTTCCCTGAAAGAGCAACAGAGCTCTTCGCAAAGGCTGAGGAAAATGCAAAGGCACGCTACGAAAGACTCAACAAGATGGGCAAGCTCTACGAATAATCGCAGAATTGTCTGACTTTAACTAAAAACAAGTGAGTACCAAATGCAAAAATGCATTTGGTACTCACTTGTTTTTGTATGAAAAGGGGTCATCTTTTTTTAAAAGTTTTCTCAGCTTTTATTTCTCATCGCATTCCTTCGCAGCCCTCGCTTCTGCTTCAAGCTTAGCGATCCTATGTTCGAGTTTAGAGATTTCACGGGAGACAGGGTCGGGGATATGAACTTGGTCGAGCTGAGAGGGTATCTTTTGACCGCTTTGACGGACGACTTTGGCGGGGATGCCGACGGCGGTAGAATTTGTGGGTATTTCTTTAAGGACAACGGCATTAGCTGCGATCTTAGCATTGTCACCTATATTAAAAGGACCAAGAACCTTGGCACCTGCACCGACCATGACGTTATTGCCGAGAGTGGGATGACGCTTTCCGACATCTTTGCCGGTACCGCCGAGAGTGACGCCCTGATAGAGTGTGCAGTTATCGCCGATCTCAGTAGTTTCACCGATAACGACGCCCATACCGTGGTCGATAAAGAGACCTTTGCCGATTTTAGCACCGGGGTGGATCTCGATACCTGTGAAGTGTCGAGCGAGTTGGCTGACAGCTCTTGCCGAGAGAAAATGGCGGTTGATGTAAAGCTTATGAGACACACGGTAAGCGAGGAGAGCATGCACACCCGAATAGAGCAAGAGTATCTCAAAACTGTTTCTTGCGGCGGGGTCACGTTCTTTTACTGCGGCGATGTCTGTTCTTATCTCATCGACAATAGAACGGCTTAGCTTACGCAAACCGTTGATTCTTTTTTTTGCAGATTCATATACAAGGTCGAGGTCGATCTTATACTGATTCATGTAAACCTCCATTCTGCCGCATACGGCGGCTCAAACAGTAGTTGAAACGATTATTAAAAACATTATACAACCCTTTACATATTTTGTAAAGCATTTTTCGGAATTTATTATTTGTGTGCGGTTGACTTTGGCATTTTGTTGATATATAATTATAAAGATATAAGAGTTAAAATATGCCGAACACGGCAAAAGCGGAGGAAAAAGGAATGACAAAGATAGATATATTTTCGGGCTTTTTGGGAGCAGGAAAAACGACGCTGATAAAGAAGCTGATAAAGGAAGCCTACTCAAAGGAAAAGGTGGTTTTAATTGAAAACGAGTTTGGAGAGATAGGCATTGACGGCGGATTTATGGCAGATGCGGGTATTGAAGTGACCGAAATGAATTCGGGCTGTATCTGTTGCTCGCTTGTCGGGGATTTCGGAGTTGCACTCGGGAAGGTGCTTTGCGAATATTCACCCGACAGAATAATAATCGAGCCGTCGGGAGTCGGAAAGCTCAGCGACGTTATACGTGCTGTCGAGGGAGTCAGCAAGCAGAATGAGAACGCAGTTCTGAACGCATTTACCGCAGTTGTTGACGCAAAGAAATGCAAAATGTACATGAAGAACTTCGGAGAGTTCTTCAACGACCAGATCGAACACGCAGGCTGTATAGTGCTTAGTCACGTTTCGGGACTTTCGGACGAAAAGATCGCCGATTGCGTAGCACTTATCCGTGAGCATAATGCAAACGCAACACTCGTTACAACAGATTGGGAGAGCCTTGACGGCGAGCAGTTGCTCAAAGCAATGGAACGCAAGGATACGCTCAACGACATAATTGAAAGCTTGAAGAAGGAGTCGGAGCATGACGGTGAGGTCTGCCCGGAGTGCGGAGAGCATCATCATCACCATCATCATCACGACCACGACGAGCATGACCACGACCACGATCATTGTTGCCACCATGAGCATGAACATGAACATCACGATCATGATCGCTGTCATCACGACCATGATCACCACCATGAGCATGACCATGATCACCACGATCATGATTGCTGTCATCACGACCATCATCACCACCACGCAGACGAGGTGTTCACGAGCTGGGGAGTTGAAACAACACGCAAATTCACGGCACAAGACCTCAAAAACATACTCGAAGCACTCGATAGCGGCGAATATGGCACGGTATTGCGTGCAAAGGGTATCGTTGCCTGTGTTGATAGCGGTGACAGGTGGATACACTTTGACTATGTTCCCGCAGAGCCCGATGTACGTCTCGGTTCACCTGCCGTCACAGGTATGTTATGCGTGATAGGCTCAAAGATTGACGAAAAGAAGCTCGCAGAGCTGTTCGGAGTCTGATAGCTCGGCTCTGTTTTCATCAATTTTTTGAGTATAGCTATTGAAAGGACGCTTCGAAGAAACAGAAGCAACAGGTTTTGTTTATGGAAAAAATTCCCGTATATTTATTTACCGGATTTCTCGAATCGGGAAAAACAAAGATGATCCAGGAATCGCTGGAGGATAAAAAATTCAATTCGGGCGAAAAGACGCTCCTTCTCGTATGTGAGGAGGGAATTGAGGAATACAACCCCGAAGCATTTTGGGGTAAAAACGTAAATCTCCGCACGATCGACTCAGAGGATGACCTCACTGCTGAGAAGCTTCGAAGCTTGGCAGATGAGCATAAGATCGACCGAGTCATCCTCGAATACAACGGTATGTGGCAGATAGACAAGCTTTATGCCGCAATGCCCGACGATTGGGCCGTATATCAGGAGATGATGTTTGCCGACGCAACGACGATAAATTCTTACAATACCAATATGCGAAGCCTTGTAGTGGATAAGATCTCGGGCTGTGAGATGGTAGTATTTAACCGTTGCCC
>JAFPCR010000002.1 GCA_017390195.1 Clostridia bacterium
GGTGTTCTCGGCAATTATATTACAACCAAACTTCAAAAGCCTATTCAGTCCAATACCGATCCTACTCCGAATGCTCCCTCAAAGGCATCTGCAATAATGTCTGACATTCGCTCACTTACGATATCGCTTTCTTTAGGCGAAACGAAAAAGCTCCTGCCGTTATCGAGGACGGTCTTCAGATTCTTCTCAAGGCAGGATATATCTGCGTGTGCCAGGCAAAGTGCATCCCATACCAATGTCGATGAGCTGACAACCGTAGGTACTCCGACAGATATTACGGGAACGTTGACAGTCTCCTTTGATATCGAGGTTCGAACATTTCCTATTCCCGACCCGGGTTCTATGCCCGTATCCGAGATCTGTATAGTAGACGCAAGTCTTTCGACGCTCCCCGCAACAAGTGCATCTACTGCTACGACTGCATCTGCCTTTACAGCAAGGGCGGCAGAGCGTACGATAGCCGCACTTTCTATGCCGGTCTGTCCCAAGACCCCCGGTCTTATTGAGGACACCTCGCAACACCTCATAAGATCAAAAAGTCTCTCGTCATAATCCTTCATATGACGAGTCACGGTAATCTTCTCGCTTACCAACGGTCCTACTGCATCGGCTGTTATAGACGAGTTGCCAAGACCTACGAGGAGTATCTTAAAATCTCGGTCGATTTTTTTGTTGGTCAGCTTCTCTGCCATTTTCGACAGCTCATTCCTCAGTATCTCTGTCAAAGCCCGTGCTTCCTCGTCGTTGATCGATACCACCGATCTTCCTGATACGGTCACGTAAGTCCCACAGGGTCTTCCTATCTTGCGTGCCGCATCTCTGTCTTTTATTGTTATTTTCGTTATTTCAAATCCGTCTCTCTGTTCGTTCTCATATTCCACTCCCGACATATTGCTGATATCGGTGGGGCTTTCACAGGCAAGATCTGTCCTGCGGTATATCTCGGTATTTTTGTTCATGCTTTCTGTCATTTTTATCGGTCGCCTCCAAAATTAACAAAAAATACATTTATCTGCCGATATGTAGGTTGAAATGTTCACTTTTTTTCATTATAATTTTAATTTGTATTCTAATATTCGCAATCTATAATCGTAATTATGCACAGTTTACCAATGGTCTTGTTGTGCATTAAGCCAAATATTCTTTTCGTTTCATTTTATCCTTGAAAGTAAGCGTAAAAAATGTTACAATAGGTTGTGTTTATTGGAATAATCCAACATTAAGGAGGTCTACTGTACCATGAATAAATTAAAACGGACAGTTGCTGTAATCATTTGTCTTGCGTGTGTCGCTATGGCATTATTCTCGTGTGCACCGAGGTTTACGGTAACAGATACTGACAAGGGTGCTTATATCAGAGCATACGTCGCTGACGAGGCTTTCGACTTCGACCCTGTAAATGCTTATTACAATGAATCCGTTCTCAACATCGTAAGCTTGATGTTTGAGCCGCTCTTCACATACGACAGCAACGGAAACATTCAGAATGCTCTCGTTGATAACTACTCTATAACAGAGAACGACGAGACCGGTGAATACAAAATGATAATCAATCTCAAAGAGTCTTTTTGGAGTGACTCTACCGCTATCACCGCAGACGACGTTATCTATGCATGGCGTAGAATTCTTAACCCCGGAAACTCTTATGAATGTGCTGCTCTGCTTTACGATATCAAGAACGCTTATGAATGCCATAACAGTATTCCCGATGCAAACGGAAATACGATCGACATATATGACATAGGTATCAGCGGAAACAGCCGCAGACTTGAGATCGAGTTTACAAAGAAGATAGATTACAATCAGTTTATCCGTAATCTTACAAGTTATGCACTCTGCCCTCTCAACGAGGACATAGTAAAGAAGACCGAGGACTGGTCAAAGAAGCCCGCAACACTTGCTTGCTCCGGCCCCTTCAAGATCGAGTCGGTCATATATTCTCAGTATAACAAAAGAGGTGTTCTTGAAACTGCTCCTCAGCTTACACTCACAAGAAATACCTACTATTACCGTAACGCCGACAACGTAGCTCTTTCTCCTGTATTCCCCTACAAGATCATATTGGACTACACGATGACAGACGAACAGTTGCTCGACGCATTTAACAAAACCGGCGGTTACTCGGTTGCTGAAAACGGAGATGTTGAGCATCAGCTCTACTTCATAGGCGACATTCCGCTTTCCTTGCGTGAAACTCTTGTAAGCTCCGCAAAGATCACAGATGCTCTTTCAACACACTCATATTACTTCAACCTCAACAACGAGCTGTTTGCAAAGAAAGAGGTTCGTAAGGCTCTCTCTCTTGTAATAGACCGTGAGGCAATTGCCGCTGAGATCGTATTGGCAGATGCCGCAACCGCTCTCGTTCCTAACGGTATCTTCAATACCGATTCAAAGAATACTTCGTTCCGTAGCCAAGGTAAAGACCTTATAGAGACAAGCGTATCCGATGAGGCTATCGCACAGGCAAAGAAGCTTCTCTCAGATGCAAATATCACCCCCGCAGCTTATTCATTCTCTATTTCGGTTGCCGCTTATGACGAGGTTCACTGTCGCATCGCAGAGATCGTAGCAAAGACATGGAAAGAGGAGCTCGGATTTAAGGTAACTGTAAACAAGATCAATGCCGAGGTCAACGACGATTACTACAAATACACCGAAGAAACACCCAAAGACATCAACGATGATATCTACCTCGAAACCCTTCGCAAAGGCGAATTTGATGTTATTGCACTTGACTGTGTATCTTACAGTGTAAACGCATTCGGAATGCTTGCACCCTTTGCGGCAGAATTTTCGGGACGTGCAACTATGGCAAATGCCGAAGGTGTTATGTCAACGCATATTACAGGATACAACAATACTGAGTACAACAAGCTGATCGCTGATGCTTTCAAAGAGCAGGACTCAACAAAGAAAGCTACTATTCTCCACAACGCTGAAGAAATGCTTATTGAAGATATGCCCGTTATGCCGATCATATTCAACAAGAAAGCCGCTGTTACAAGCAGTGACCTCAAGGGCATGTCGTCAAACTACTTTGTTCCCGGTGTATTTACCAACGCAACTATCGACAATTATTTAAAATTAAACTACGACTACATTCTCGAATCCCAAAAGCTTGCGCAAAAAGAGACCGCATAAGGTTTATTTATTAAAATAAGATTTTATTCAAACTAACAAGACCGATCCACAAAAGTGGATCGGTCTCGTTAGTTTTACGACAAACATATGCGTTTTTTTGAAAAAATGTAGACAATCTTCAAAATATATGGTATACTGTAAAGCGTTAATATTCTTAGTATATTGGGTATAATTATAATGAAAATTACTCTTCTTAACGACAAAATTCCGTGCTTTGGTTGGTGTGCAAACTGCTATGTGATCTCGCAAGGAAGTCATGCGTTTGTCGTAGACCCATCGATCTCGTATAAGGCGATACTCGAACAGCTCAAATTATCAGGCTTGATGCTCGATGGGATCATACTTACACACGGACATTTCGATCATATCCTATCGGTAGATGCCCTGCGTCGTGAGTCTGGTTGTAAGGTGTTCATACATCAAAATGATGCGGATATTATGCCGTATGCCGACAAAAACGCTTTCCTTCGAATGTTCTCGAATCAAGACTGTGAGTTTCCTCACGCAGATATGACCCTCAAGGACGGCGATATATTGCCTCTTGGCGATGAAAAGCTTACGGTAATCCACACACCGGGTCACACAGCAGGTTCGGTCTGCTTTCTCGGTGACGGATTTATCGTCACAGGAGATACCCTGTTCAAAAGCTCTTACGGTCGTTGCGATCTATACAGCAGTAATGAGGCAGATATGGTTGCCTCACTTCAGCGTTTGAGAGGATACGACCAAAAGCTTGTGATCTACCCGGGGCACGGAGCGACCGAGCTTCTCGGAAACGCATTAGACAACGTAATGTATTATATATAACAAAAACGAAATAAAAAGGAATCAAAAAATGGACTACAACTACCTTGCAGATTTACTCTTCCCCAATACAACAGAAGCCCCTGCCGATATTGAGGCCAAATACCCTCCGAGAAATCTTCCCGAAGGTGCAAAGGTCACACGCTTTGCCCCCAGCCCGACAGGATTCGTTCACTTCGGCGGACTTTTCCCCTCAACCGTAGGTGAGAGACTCGCACATCAAAGTCAGGGTATATTCTATCTTCGCATCGAGGACACCGATGCAAAGCGTGAGGTCGAGGGTGCGGCAGAGGGACTTATCACGACGCTTGCTCACTACGGCATAAATTTTGACGAGGGAGCAGTTCTCGGTGGCGACCGTGGAGATTACGGTCCTTACCGTCAAAGCCAACGTGCGTCGATATATCACGTATACGCAAAGCAGCTCGTCCGTGAAGGAAAGGCATACCCTTGCTTCTGCACAGACGAGGAGATACAAACCCTTTCGCAGACCGACAAAAAGGCCGAGATAAAAAACAAGGATTGGCACGAGGATGCAGAAGCTGCACGTCTCCAAATGTTAAAGCAACGTGAGTTTACGATAGAAGAGGTTGAAGCCGAGATCAAGGCAGGTCACAAATTTGTTCTCCGTATCCTCGCAGACGGAGACCCCAACAAGAAAGTTCCCTTCACTGATCTGATAAAGGGCAAGCTTGAGATACCCGAAAACGATGAGGATTTCGTTCTTTTAAAGAGCGACGGAATTCCCACTTATCACTTTGCTCACGCAGTTGACGATCATCTTATGGGTACGACTCATGTAATTCGTGGCGAAGAATGGCTCCCGAGTCTTGCAAAGCATCTTCAGCTTTTCAGATATCTGAATTTCAAGCTTCCCAAATATCTGCATATAGCACAGATCATGAGACTCGACGAAAACGGCTCCAAGAAAAAGCTCTCAAAGCGTGACATGGGTGCTAACATGAACGATTACAAGGAAATGGGCTATGCTCCCGAGTGCGTAAACGAGTATGTTATGACTCTTCTCAACTCAAACTATGAGGAGTGGCACGCTCAAAATCCCGAAAAGCCCTATACCGAGTTCCCCTTCAGCATAAAGAAGATGAGTACATCGGGATGTCTTTTCGACTTCAAAAAATTCAACGACATTTCAAAAAATGTAATATCAAGAATGACTGCCGAGCAGGTGTACAAATACTCTCTTGAATGGGCTAAGGAATTTGATGCGGAATTTGCATCTGTTCTTGAAAATGATCCCGAATACACAAAAGCTATTTTGGCGATCGGACGTGGCGGAAAGAAGCCGAGAAAAGACCTGGCTACATGGCGTGACGTTAAGGATTACGCAGGATTTTTCTACGACAAATACTTTAAGATCGAGCAACCGATCGACGAAAGGTTCGACAGCTCCGACATTGTAAACTGCCTCAACGCCTTTTTAGAAAGCTATGACTGCTGTGACACTATGGACGTATGGTTTGAAAAGATCAAGACCATATCGGCAGAAAACGGATTCTGTGCCGATACAAAGGAATACAAGAACAACCCCGATGCCTACAAGGGCAGCGTTGCAGATGTCAGTATGTTTTTGCGTGTTGCAGTAACAGGAAAGCTCAATGCTCCGGATATGTATTCGGTAATGCAGATATTGGGCAAGGATAAGGTTTCCGAACGCATCACATCAATGATCGACTCATTAAAGTAAAAATACTTACCTCTTTTTATGTGTTATATCCGCACTCAAGAGTAAGAAAGGAATCTAACTAACATGGAAGAAATCAGCACGAATTTTATACATGATATAATTGACACTGAGCTTGCCGAAAACCCTGAAAAGAAGATCCACACACGCTTTCCGCCCGAACCTAACGGATATCTCCACATAGGTTCTGCAAAGGCTATTTGGATAAACTGTCAGACGGCAAAAAAATACGGCGGTCTCTTTAATCTCCGCTACGACGACACAAACCCTGCCAAAGAGGATAACGAATATGTTCAGGCTATACACGAGGATCTTTGCTGGCTCGGAGCAGAGCCGACAGGCGGTATCTTTTACGGCTCGGATTATTTCGACAAGTGCTATGAGTACGCAGTAAAGCTCATCAAGGAGGGCAAGGCATATGTATGTGACCTTTCTGCCGAGGAGATGAAGCAATACCGTGGAACTCTCACTGAAAACGGCAAGAACAGCCCGTGGAGAGAGCGTTCTGTCGAGGAGAATCTCGATCTTTTCGAAAGAATGAAGAACGGTGAATTCCCCGACGGCTCGCACACCCTGCGTGCAAAAATAGATATGTCAAGCCCGAACATGAATATGCGTGACCCTGCGATCTACCGAATCGTTCACACGTCACATCATCGCCAAAAGGACAAATGGTGCATCTATCCCCTCTATGACTTCGCCCATCCTATTCAAGACGCACTTGAGGGCATTACCTATTCTCTCTGCTCTCTTGAATTTGAGAACCACAGACCGCTTTATAATTGGGTAATAGACAATATAGGATTTGATCCCAAGCCCCGTCAGATCGAGTTTGCAAGACTGAATATCACAAACACGGTAATGAGTAAGCGTTACCTGCGTTATCTTGTTGAAAACGGTCTTGTCGATGGCTGGGACGACCCTCGTCTGCCCACGATATCTGCTCTTCGTCGCAGAGGTTATACCCCCGAGTCGATATTCGACTTCGTTTCACGTGCAGGCGTTTCAAAGGTAAACAGCTTGGTTGATATAGAGCTTCTCGAGCACTGTATACGTGAAGAGCTTAATGCAACTGCTCCCCGCCGTATAGTGATCGAGCATCCGATAAAGATAGTTGTAACAAACTATCCCGAGGACAAGGTCGAATATTTCGAGCTTCCCAACAATCCCTCGGATTCGACCGGTGCTGCAGGAACAAGACCTATCCCCTTTACACGTGAGCTATATATAGATGCTTCAGACTTCGCTGAAGTTCCGCCTCCCAAGTTCTTCCGTCTCAAGCCCGACGGCGAGGTAAGACTTATGGGTGCGTATATAATCAAGTGTAACGAGATCATCAAGGACGCTGATGGAAACATCACAGAGATACGCTGCACAGCAGACCTTGAATCGAGAAACGGCAATCCGACAGACGGACGTAAGATCAAGGGAACCATCCACTGGCTCTCTGCAAAATATTCGGCAGAGACGACTCTCATGCTTTACGACCGACTCTTCACTATTGAGAATGTTTCGGACATTCCCGAAGACAAGACCTACAACGACTATCTCAATCCCGATTCGCTGAAAAAGGTCGAGCATTGTCTTATGGAGCTCTCCCTGTGCGACGCAAAGGCAGGAGACAAATTCCAATTTGTACGTGACGGCTACTACTGCCGTGACTCAAAGTACCCCAACACATTCAACCGTATAGTAGGACTCAAAGACAGCTTTGCAAAAAAGTAATATAATAAAAACAGCACAAGACGGCAGCATAATGCTGCCGTCTTGTGAAATTTTTCGGGGTCGTTACAATTTGTAACGACCCCGTCAATTGACAAATATTTAATTATTTGTATTTGCGTTTTCTTGCAGCTTCAGATTTTTTCTTACGCTTTACGCTGGGCTTCTCATAGTGTTCTCTTTTACGAAGCTCGGTGAGGACACCGGAACGTGCACACTGACGTTTAAAGCGACGAAGGGCACTGTCAAGAGTTTCGCCTTCCTTAACTTTTACTTCTGCCATTACTTTTTCCCTCCCCTCGCTGATGACAGGAAATTCCTAAATCTCAAGATCTAACTCTTCAAGATCTCAGCCTTTCCAAGATAACATCTCTTTTGTTATTATACACCGTCAAAGCGATTATGTCAATAGATTTTTGGTATTTTTTTATTTTCCTGCTGCTGCCTGCATCTCACGTCTCTTTTTCATCATTACCTTCATACGCTCGTCTGTGTTGAGTATCTTCTTACGCAAACGAATGCTCTTAGGTGTTACCTCGATAAGTTCGTCATCGGTGATAAATTCAATTGCTTCTTCAAGCGTGAACACCTTCGGAGGAATGAGGAGCAATTTTTCATCTGCTCCGGCAGAACGAATAGCTGTAAGATGCTTTTCTTTGCAGGGGTTTACTGCGATATCATCGTTTTTGGGGTTCTCTCCAACGATCATTCCCTCATAAACAGGAGTCTGCGGTCCTACGAATAACAGACCTCTTTCCTGTGTGTTATACAGACCGTAACGTGTTGTAACACCTGCTTCCGATGCTATGAGCGAGCCTGTGAAACGCATTACGACCTCGCCTCTGAAGGGCTGGTATCCGTCAAAGATAGAGTTCATTATTCCCTCTCCGTGAGTTGCCGTCAAGAACTCCGAGCGATAACCGAACAGGCATCTTGCAGGAATAACATACTCAAGCTTCATTCTGTTTCCTATAGGATTCATCTCTATGAGATCGCCCTTTCTCTGTCCGAGCTTTTCAACGACCGCACCTACATACTCAGAGGGTACGTCGAGCGTTACCCTTTCCATAGGCTCGCATTTTTCTCCGTCTATCTCCTTAAACAGAACCCTGGGGTTTGAACAGCAAAGCTCATATCCCTCTCTTCTCATCGTCTCAACGAGGATCGAAAGGTGCATCTCTCCTCTTCCCGCAACCTTAAATTCCTCGGTAGTTTCTCCGTCGGAAACACGCAGAGAAACGTCCTTGAGCAATTCACGGTACAAGCGTTCTCTGAGGTGACGTGATGTTACGAACTTACCCTCTTTGCCTGCAAAAGGACTGTTGTTTACCATAAATGTCATTTCGAGTGTAGGTTCGCTTACCTTAACGAATTCAAGCGGCTCGGGGTTTGTCGTGCTTGTTACGGTATCCCCGATCGTAAGAACCTCTGCACCCGAGAAGCATACGATATCTCCCATCTTTGCTTCGGTAACGGGAACTCTTACAAGTCCGTCGATCTGATAAAGCGATACTATCTTTATTCTCTTAGGGGCTTCTCCCGAATGGTAGTTACAGATGAGAGCCTCCTGATTCTGCTTTATACGGCCTCTCTCAATGCGTCCGATACCTATTCTTCCGACGTACTCATTATAGTCGATTGAGGAAACGAGAAGCTGAAGATCTCCCTCGTCGTCTCCTTCGGGAGCGGGAATATAGTCGAGTATCTTGTCAAAGAGAGGAGTAAGATCTTCGCCCTCGATCTTCGGAGAGGTCGATGCCGTTCCTGCTCTTCCCGAGCAGTACAGCATGGGGCTGTCGAGCTGTTCATCATTTGCACCGAGATCCATAAGAAGCTCAAGGACTTCGTCCTCGACCTCGCTGATACGTGCATCGGGCTTGTCTATCTTATTTATTACAACTATTACCTTATGGTTAAGTGCGAGTGCCTTTTGAAGCACGAAACGTGTCTGAGGCATAGGACCCTCGGCAGCATCGACGAGCAAAAGAACTCCGTTTACCATTTTTAGAATACGCTCGACCTCTCCTCCGAAATCGGCGTGTCCGGGAGTATCCACGATATTGATCTTTACGTCATTATAATGTACGGCTGTATTCTTTGCGAGGATAGTAATTCCTCTTTCACGTTCGATATCTCCGGAGTCCATAACACGTGTTACGGTTTCCTGATTTTCACGGTAAATACCGCCCTGTTTCAACATTTGGTCGACCAATGTGGTTTTTCCGTGGTCAACGTGTGCAATAATAGCAATGTTTCTTAAATCTGTTCTTACCAAAATCGTTTTCTCCGTTCTCTGTATAGATTCTTTTTAACAATTAATTATACCACAGTTATTAAATTTTCGATATATTCACTTTAACGTTTTTTATGCATTTTTTTGACGTTTTTTAGTGCAATATTACATTTTGTTGTCAATTGACTAAATTCTCAAAAAATGATATATTATATTATAATTGCACTTTGATTAAAATGTATACGGAGAAACACATGGATAACTCTTTGAAAGCTCAAAAGATAAAGGCTATAATATTCGATCTCGACGGAACTCTCGCAGACACGGTCGAAGCGATCGCAGAGGCTGTAAATCTCACTATGGAGCATTTCGGTTACAAAACACATTCTTGTGATGAAGTAAGACGTGCCGTCGGAAACGGAGCAAGAATGCTCATAAAACGCTGTATGCCCGAACCCGACTCCTTTGATGACGAAAAGGTCTCACATGTACTTTCTCATTACGATGATATGTACCGTCAGACCTATATTCACACCGACCGTTGCTACGACGGAGTGCGTGAAGCGGTCATAAAGCTTGCCGAGAGCGGTTTTAAGGTAGCGATACTCTCCAACAAGCAGAATGAATATGTCAAGGCTCTGGCAAAAATATTATTTCCCTCCGATATAATATCAATCGCTCAGGGGCAAACCGACCTTCCCATAAAGCCTGACCCCACCGTGCCTCTCATGATAGCTGAAAGACTCGGTGTGAGACCCGAAGAATGTGCCTTTGTCGGAGACAGCGATGTTGATGTGATGACCGCACATAGTGCAGGTATGGTACAGTTAGGCGTAAGCTGGGGATTTCGTAGCAAAGAGGTGTTGCTGTCCGCAGGTGCAACCGACATTGCCGACACCCCCGAACAGATGCTTAATTTTTTTATTCAGTAAAAAAAGAAAAACAGACACGGTAGCTCTCGTTACCGTGTCTGTTTTTCTTAATGGCTCCGTCTGTAAGCCGGGTTCTGTCTTAAACGGTCATCTATCTTCGCCGTATGTCACCATACGGCTTCGACACATACGTGCCGTGCCACCCGAGGATATCTGTCGGGCAAACGATCCTCATACGGTGTTGCTTCGGATAGGGTTTACAGCGTCGATATGTTACCATACCGACGGGTGAGCTCTTACCTCGCCTTTCCATCCTTACCTGAACAAAGTTCAGGCGGTCTATTTCTGTTGCACTTTCCCGGGAGTTACCTCCGGCTGACGTTATCAGTTATCCTGCCCTGTGAAGCCCGGACTTTCCTCACGGTAATACCTTTCGGCGTGATACCGCGCGACCGTTCGGCGAAGCCATGTTTTCGTGTAAATTTGTAATATTACTTTACAACGATATTAACGATCCTACCGGGAACGACTATCTCCTTGACGATCGTTTTTCCATCTATCATTGCAGCGACTGTTTCGTTTTGCTTTGCGATACCGATTGCAGTTTCCTTATCGCAATCTACGGGAAGGCTAACAGTTGCTCTTACCTTTCCGTTTATCTGTACTGCGATCTCAACTGTGCTGTCTACCGTCTTTGCCTCGTCGTATGACGGCCACTCATGCATCGAGAGGAATCCCTTTCCTCCCACCATCTCCCAAAGCTCTTCGCAGAGGTGCGGAGCAAACGGGCAAAGGATCGATATATATGTCTTAAATTCGTCTACCGTCAAGCTTCCATGGTCATAAATATCATTGAGAAGTGTCATCATAGCTGCAATTGCTGTGTTAAACTTCATATCCTCAATGTCGGACGAGACCTTCTTAACGGTCTTATGGAATTTCGATTCAAGCTCGGGAGTGCTTCCGCTTCCCTTTGTCATACCGTAAAGGTCGGCAACTCTTTCAAGAAATCTCTTACAGCCTCTTGCACTGCTGTCAGACCAAGGTGTTGCACTCGTGTAGTCGCCCATAAACAGAACATATGTTCTGAGAACATCTGCTCCGTATTCCGAAACAACTTCGTTGGGATCAACTACATTTCCCTTACTCTTACTCATTTTTTCTCCGTCAGAGCCTAAAATAAGTCCCTGTGCCGTCCTCTTTGCGTAAGGTTCTTTTGTGGGAACTTCACCGATATCATAAAGGAATCTATGCCAGAATCTCGAATAGATCATATGGCGTGTAACGTGCTCCATACCGCCGTTATACCAATCAACAGGCAACCAATACTTCATCTTTTCAAAGTTGGCGAATTCATTGTCGTTATGGGGATCGATGTATCTAAGGAAATACCATGACGAGCCTGCCCACTGAGGCATGGTGTCTGTTTCCCTCTTGGCATTGCCCTGACATCTCGGGCATTTACAGTTAACAAAGCTGTCTATCTTTGCCAAAGGACTTTCACCGCCCACACCGGGTTCAAAGTTGTCTACCTTGGGCAATCTGAGCGGTAATTCTTCGTAAGGCACGGGAACTATTCCGCACTTAGGGCAATGCACGATCGGGATAGGCTCGCCCCAATATCTCTGTCGGTTAAATGCCCAGTCCTTCATCTTGTACTGGACGCCTGCTTCTCCGATGCCCTTTTCGGCAAGAACCTCTATCGCCTTTGCGATCGCATCCTTTTTGTTGTTGTATCCGTTGAGAAAATCCGAATTCACCATTTCGCCGTCACCGACATAGGGGGCATTCGAAATATCTCCTCCCTTGATGACCTCTATAATGTCTATTCCAAACTTCTTTGCGAATTCGTAGTCACGGTCGTCGTGTGCAGGAACAGCCATGATCGCACCTGTTCCGTATCCCATCATAACATAGTCGGAAATATAGATGGGAAGTTCCTTTCCGTTGAGCGGATTAACTGCACTTATTCCATCTATCTTAACGCCCGTCTTTGTCTTCTGAAGCTGAGTTCTCTCGAACTCGGTCTTCTTTGCACACTGCTCACGATATGCGTCAAGTTCGGCAATATTCTTTATTCTATCACGGTATTTGTCTATTAACGGATGCTCCGGAGCTATTACCGTAAATGTAACTCCGAACAGTGTGTCGGGACGGGTGGTATATATACGCATCTTTTCGCCCTGCTCGCCGCCGTTGATATTGAAGTAAACGAATGCTCCTACAGACTTTCCTATCCAGTTTTCCTGCTGCATTCTGATGTTGGCAAGATAGTCAACGTCATTCAGACCCTCAAGAAGCTTGTCTGCATACTGTGATATTCGAAGATACCATACGTCCTTTGACTTTTGAACGATGTCGCTGTGGCATATGTCGCATTTTCCGCCCTGAGAGTCCTCGTTTGAAAGTACGACCTTACAGCTCGGACAATAGTTTACGAGAGCTGTATCACGGAAAACAAGTCCGTTTTCGAACATTTTGAGGAATATCCACTGTGTCCACTTATAGTAATTTTCCTCGGTAGTGTCGACGACTCTTGACCAATCGAATGAAAATCCAACGTTTTTAAGCTGTTCCGTGAATCGCTCTATATTTTTATCGGTTACGTTTCTCGGATGTATTCCCGTCTTTATTGCGTAGTTTTCGGTGGGAAGACCGAAAGCGTCAAAGCCTATCGGGAAAAGAACATTGTAGCCCTGCATCCTTCTCTTTCTCGAAACGACCTCAAGTCCCGAATATGCCTTGATATGTCCTACGTGCATTCCCGCTCCACTGGGATAAGGAAATTCTATGAGAGAATAAAACTTCGGCTTTGTAAAGTCATCCTGAGCCTTAAATATACCGGACTCTTCCCAACGCTTTTGCCATTTTTTCTCGATCTCTGTGTAATTGTACTTCATTGTGTAAGTAAACTCCTTTGAATCTATATGTCAATCAAATATGATCAGAATTGAACCTCTGTGGCATCGTTATAGAGCCTGTCGAGATTGTAAAATTCACGTGCTTCGTTACTGAAAACATGAACAATGATATTTGCATAGTCAACAACTATCCAGCTTCCGTTTCCTCTTCCCTCGAAGTGGATCGGAGGAACTCCACGTCTCGCCGTCTGATATTCCAACTCGTCTGCAAGTGCTTTTACGTGTGTACTTGATGTACCCGTTGCAAGGATAGTATAGTCTGTTATATCGCTCTTACCGACAACAGAATAGACCTTAATATTTCTTGCTTTTTTAGAATCGAGTATATCACACATCGCTTTGATCACTTCTTCAACGTCTGCGTCAACAAGCGGTGTAACTTCCTGTTCGTTTAGCTCGTATATCTGTTCACTCATATTCTCATCCTCTGTTTTTATCTCAATAAATTTTATGTAAATATCTTGCGGTCAAAGCGGCATTATCTGCCGCATTTCCCGACATATTGAATTCTATCTCTCCGTTCATTATTTCGGTCGCCGAATAGGCTCGGATCTTATATTCTTTACTGTTATATATCTGCACAAAGTCATCGTAGTCTTTGTTTTCAAAGACATGCATCGTATCAAACGTTGATTCTGTAATATCCTTTTTCTTGACGTTAAGATAACGGTTTACCGTTTCTATCGCAGCAGAACGGTTTATAACATAATATCCTGCTCCGCTAAGCTTTGCTACGGCAGGGTTTCCCGGGAGTGTCATAAAACTGACGCTGTTCAGATCAAACTCCGAAGCATAGGACATAAATTTAAAACAGTCTACCAACGTAAGATTGGTTTCCGTCCTTCCCAAAAGAGATGTCACGGCTGACATAACGGTCTTAATACTGACTCCGTTTGAAAGCTTATCGAGCATTGATGCCATAAATATCTTTTGTGCGTTCATTCTTCCTATATCGGCATCCTTATATCCCGCACGGAATCTGATAAACTGCTCTGCCTCATCTCCGTTTAGCTTGTTCTGTCCTGCTTTCAGATGAATATGAAGATCTTGATATTCATCGTCATAATCCATATCCATGGGAATATTTACATCAAGTCCTCCGATACTGTCAACAAAGCTTACAACGGCATCAAGCGAAACACTTATATAGTAATCGATGTCTATTCCGAGGTTCTTTTCGAGAAACCTCATAAAGCCTTCGTTGCCGAGCTTGTAGGGTGCGGCATTGATCTTTTTGTAGGAACTCGAAGCGTCGCCGTATTTGGCATAGGTGTCTCTCGGTATCTGAACGACATCGAGGCTACCCTGCTTCATATCAAGCGATGCAAGCATTATAACGTCGCACAGTGCGGCTCCCGAATCTTTTCCGAGAAGCAGAAAATTGTACTTTTCCTTTTCGCTTTTGTGACCGTCGCCTGCAAGACCAGAGATGATGTTTTTGACCGAAAGCTTTTCGGGCAACTCATCGGGAAGACTTATTGCTACTGTAGTATAGGAAATTATCGCCGATGAGATCAGTATTGCAGTCAACAAAGCAACGGTAATTATGATGATCCACGCTGTCTTTGATTTACGAGACCTTTTCATATTCTGCGTTTCCTTTCACTTTATGTAGAAAAACAAGCAGAAAACTTTTTCGGGTCGTAAATTTTTATTTAATTGTCTTTTATCTGTTTAATTGTTTGGTATTCTCTCTGACTTATTCCGAAAGCTCCGACAGCCGACAGATAAAATCGTTTCGTGCCAAAACAGTGTCCGCACTTATCGGAACGTTTTCGGCAACAAGTCCGTTTATCGTCATATCAAAAGACATAACGAGCAATCTATACAGTAATACGATCCTATCTTGCTCGGTCATAAGATCGGGATGAGCATCCCAAAAGGCATTTCTCAAAATGACGCAGTCTTTAAATTTTCTCGACTCGTCTATGTAGTCGGCAAAATATATCAACGCTTCACAAAGAGTCATTCCCTCCCGTCCCGTAGTATGAAAACGAACGGCACTGATGACTTCACTGTCTGCAAAATCTGGATACATTTCGGGTATCAAAGCCGCCGCCGTTTTAGCATGAAAGGTCTTTGGCGATAAAATATCCAAACGCTTTGTTATTATACCAAATTTTTTGCAGATTTGCAACTGTTCTTCGACAGAATATTCTTTTGTTATATCATGCAAGAGTGCCGCCGCACGCAAAACGTCGGTTTTCGAAGGACAAAACAGCTCTGCCAACCGAACTGCCATCTTTTCGACCTCCAACGTGTGATTATAACGTTTGGGTGACATCTTATCTTTGAGTGACAAACGCAGGTGCTCAAGTGATACTTCCGTAATTTTAGTTGTCATCTGTACAGCCCTGCCCTCTCAATATATTCTGCGACAGATATCGGGATAAAATTCGATACATCTTCTCCCTCTTGTATCTTCTTTCTTATTTCGCTTGACGAAATTTCAATAGGCTCTGTCACGATCCTCCTCGCAACTTTGCCGTATTTATCATTATACTCTGCTATCTTCGATACTATTCGCCCATCAAGCAGGCAATCTTTCTCTCTGCGGACATACACGGGATAACAAAGCTCGAATATCTCATCGGCACAGTACCATGTGTCAAGCGTGAGTAGCATGTCTGTTCCGCAAAGCAGAAAAAGTCTGTTTTCGGGACTTGATAGCTCACGCAGCGTTTCGACGGTATAGCTTTTTCCTCCACGTCTTATCTCCATGTCGCTTACAACGACTCCGTCTATGCCCAAAAAAGCAAGGTCGCACATATCAAGTCTCTGCTGTGCCGTTGCGGAGTCGTCCATTCTTTTATGCGGAGGCTCTGCACAGGGTATCACATAGAGCAGATCCAACCACATCTGCTTCATAAATGCCTTTGCCGCTTCTATATGACCGTTGTGAACGGGAGAAAATGTTCCTCCGTATATTCCGATTCTCATTTTAGATCACCTTCAAAAAATTAAAGATTTATTTGCTCAAAGCTCTATTTTTTTGTGATTTTCGGACTCACGGTAAAGTACCATTTTGCGTCCTATCACGCACACGACTTCGGCGTTTGTCTCCTCTGCCAAGCTTTCGGCAGCCATTTTGACGGTCATATCGGCATTTTCAAGAACCGACATTTTTATAAGCTCACGGGCTTCGAGAGCATCCGAGACTGTCTTTATAAGATTTTCCGAGATCCCGCCCTTACCTATCTGCATTATGGTAGGTATTGAGGTTGAAAGTGATCTCAAATATGCACGTTGTTTTGAAGTTATCATTTGAAGTTCTCGTTTCTACAGATCTCCGAGCAAAAATATATCCTATGCCCCGATCTGTTTTTATTTTTGATCATTATTTATTTCCTTGAGTGCCTGTGCAAGCTTTTTTATTGCATTTCCACGGTGGCTTATGGAGTTTTTCTCGTCTGCCGTCATTTCGGCAAATGCCTTTCCAAAAGGCTCGTAGAAGAACAGCGGATCGTAACCGAATCCGTTATCTCCTCGGTATTCGTCAAGTATTCTTCCCTCGACTCTGCCCTCAAATACCATCTCTTTACCCGTATCAGGGAAAACGCACGCAATATTGCAGACAAATGCGGCACTGCGGTCGTTTTCGGACTTTAGGTTGTCGAGCAGAAGGCTGTTGTTGAGTTCATCGTTTCCGTGTTCTCCCGCATATCTCGAAGAATATATCCCGGGAGCTCCGCCGAGTGCGTACACCGAAAGTCCGGAATCGTCACCTATTCCGATATATCCGCTCTCTGCCGCCACCCTTGCCTTTATCAAGGCGTTTTCGGAAAACGTCTGACCGTTCTCCTCTATTTCACCGTATATTCCAACATCGTCAAGAGAAAGTATCTCGATCGATGGGACATACTGTCCGAGCAATTCTTCAAGCTCGGCGATCTTCTTTTTGTTTCTTGATGCAAGTACGATCCTCATTTTTCAAAAAGTGCCTTTACAAATTCATTTGCAGAGAAGGGCTGCATATCGTCGATCTTTTCCCCGACTCCGATAAACTTAACGGGAATATTCAATTCCTGCTTTATTGAAAGAACTATTCCGCCCTTTGCCGTGCCATCAAGCTTGTTGAGAACGAGTCCGGTGATCTTTGCGGCATTCTTGAATTCCTTTGCCTGAAGAACTGCGTTCTGTCCCGTGGTCGCATCAAGCACGAGCAGATTTTCTCGGTTCGCCTCTGGCAATTCACGGTCGATGATGCGGTTTATCTTTTCAAGCTCGTTCATCAGATTCTTTTTGTTATGCAAACGTCCTGCGGTGTCTATTATAAGGACATCGTTCTTGTGCTTCTTTGCATAGTTTATAGCATCATACACAACCGCCGCAGGATCCGAGCCTTCGCTCTGGCGAATAAGGTCTACCTTGGATCTTTCGCACCAAACGGCAAGCTGATCTATAGCGGCGGCTCTGAACGTATCTGCTGCCGCTACCACAACACTCTTTCCCTGAGAACGCAAAATATTAGAGATCTTTCCGATAGATGTAGTCTTACCCGCACCGTTTACGCCTATAACAAGTACAACTGACGGTACACTGTTAAGCTCGAGCGGTTCGCCTTCACCTATCATATCGGTCAATATAGAACGCAAGGCCTCTGTTACCTGATCTTTTTCCTTGAGTCTTCCGTCCTTGATCCTCTCCCTAAGCTCCTCTATTATCTCCTCAGTCGCCCCAACACCTACGTCGGACGAAATAAGTAGCTCTTCAAGCTCGTCAAGCAGATCCTCGTCAACACGGACGAAGCTCTTTAAAACATCATCTATTTTCCCGAAAATTGCGTTCTTTGTCTTAGCAAGACCGCTTTTCAGTTTATCCAAAAATGCCATCCCAATCCTCCTCGTCTTTTCCTTTTTTGGCTATGTCATTTACATTAAGCGACAGCACCTTTGATATTCCGTGTTCGGGCATAGTAACTCCGTAAAGCTTGTCTGCCGCTTCCATAGTTCCACGTCTGTGTGTTATAAGTATGAACTGCGTTCCGTCGGAATATCTGCTGATATACTGCGAAAAACGTGCAACATTCACTTCGTCGAGTGCCGCTTCTATCTCGTCGAGTATACAGAACGGCGTCGGGTTTACCTGCAATATTGCAAAGAAAAGAGCTATCGCAACAAAGGACTGCTCTCCTCCTGAAAGCTGCATAAGGTTCTTGATTATCTTTCCGGGAGGTGCCGCCTTTATTTCTATTCCGCTTTCAAGAACATTATCGGGGTCTGTCAGCGACAACTCGGCACTTCCTCCTCCGAACAGCTCTCCAAAAACACGGTTGAAATTTTCGTTGATCTTGTTGAACGAATCAACAAATGCTCCCTTCATCTCGGTCTCAAGCTTATTGATTATCGATACAAGCTCGGATTTAGAGCTTTCAAGGTCTTTGATCTGTGCTGACATATAGTCGTAACGAGCCTTTACCTCGGCATATTTCTCGACCGCATCGATATCAAAATGCCCGATCGCACGGAGCTTGTTGCGACATTCGGTCTGAACTGCAACTACTTCGGAGCGGTTGCTCTCATCCACAGGCGTGTAGCCAAGCTCAAGTGCGTCGTTTCTCGTCATATCGTACTCATCCCAAAGCTTTGAGGAAAGCTTTTCCTGCTCATCACGCAGTTTTGCCAGCCTTGCCTCGTTCTTTGTATGCTCACGGAAGATAAGCTCCTTTTCGGACATCTTGTCACGCATCTTGGCGTTCATCGCAGAAAGCTTCTTTTCAAATTCATCTCCGTCAGCCTCAATGGCACTTCTCTGCTCGTTGAGTTGCATAAGGAGCTTCTCGCCCTCTGCCAACCTCTCACGGTTGTCAGATATGACCGAATTATATTCTTCTATTCTCAAATTCAGCTCGGATATTCTGGTGTCATATCCTGCAAGCTCCTCAGAAATCCTGTTGATTCTGCTTTGAGATGCTTCAAGCAGGGACTTTTCGGTAGATATGTCCTTTTGGATCTCGCTTATCTTAATATAATTCTCGGTTTTTTCGGTCTCAAGCGAGGCTATAGTATCAAGCATTTCATTTCGCTCTATATCCTTTTCGCTTCTTGTCTCCGAAATTTCTTCAATGCGTGTTCTCAGTGACTTTTCGTTCTCTTTGAGGACAGTGATATCCTCTTCGTATTTTGCACGCATTTTCTCCAAAGATTCATAGTCAGATCTGAGTTTTTCCAATAAGGTATTGTTTGCGTCGGATTTTGCTTTAAGCTGTTCCATTCCGCTCGCTTCCGAATTTCTCAATACCTCGATCAGCTCTCTGCGATCCTGTGCGGAAAATTTCTCGTCGTCTATCTCTTCTATTTCTTTTTCATACTTTTTGAGTTCTTTTTCAAGCTTGGTTATATCAGACGCAAGTGCTTCTGCCTCCGCTTCAAGACGTTTTATCTCTCCGCTCCTACCGAGAATGCCTGAATTGTTGCTCTTTACAGAACCACCTGTGAACGAACCTCCGACGTTTATCTGTTGTCCGTCAAGCGTTACCACTTTTACACGGTATTTCAGGCTCTTACTCATTTCGGTTGCGTTTTCGATGTTGTCAAAGACCAGCGTACGACCAAGAAGCGACCCGATTATTTTTTTGAATTTTGGATCGGACTCGACAAGCTCTGCCGCAACAGATATGTATCCACGGTAATTTACCGCCTCTTCCATTTCCTTTGTGACAGTCTGTGCCGTCATAGACGTAACGGGAAGAAATGTGGTACGACCTGCCTCGGCACGTTTTAAGCAATACATTGCCGCTTTTGCGGTCGATTCGTCCTCGACAACTATATGCTGAAGGCTCTGACCAAATGCGGTCTCGATAGCGGTAACGTACTTGTCTTCAACAGATATGAGCTTTGAAAGAGGACCGTATATCGTCTTACACGGAGAACCCGACCTGTCGGTTATCTTACCCTCTTTGTATGCGTTCATTACATAACGCACACTTCCCGCATAACCCTCAAGCTGTTCCTCCATAGTCTTTATGGTGGACATCCTCTGGTTAAGCGAATCTCGACGCAGACTGAGATTTGATATCTCCTTCGTCAGCTCGTCTGCTCTTTCGTTGAGCGAATCGAGCTTATCCATGCAGGAATCTATCGTTTCTGCGGCTTTAGCGATCTCTTTATCATAACCATCGACTGCCGACTGCTTCACCGAAATTTGTTTGACGTAGTCCTCGGTCAAGGCTTCGTATTTTGATATCTCATCAAGGATCGAACGGTTCTTGTCCGAATCTCCGACACGTGCATTCTCAATAACCGAGATACGTACCTTGATGTCGGTCTCCTCTTTTTCAAGTTCATGTATATCATTCAACGCCTCAGCGATGCAATCGTCAAGCACTGCCGCCTTTTTACGTTGCTCATCTATCTTGTCGTCGATCTCTTTTTGGCTCGTACTCAATTCCTCGAGCTTCTTTTGAGAAGCATCTATGTTTGCGAGTCTTTGTTCGCACAGAAGCTTTTCTTCATCGGCACTGCGAGAAGAACTGCCCTTTGAGTTCTCTGCGTTTTCTATCAGATCCTTGGTATGTTCAATGTTGCTGACAGCTATCCTGTATTCGCTGTCAAGACGGTGATTTTCGTCCGAGCATTTCTGTATCTCACCAAGCAGACGTGTTGACTCCTGCTTGTTGCTTTGAGATGCCGCAAAGAGCTTTTCATTCTGCTGTTCCATAGCTCTTATGGAATCCTCTGCGTTCTGCAATTCAAACGAGGAGTGATTGAGATTTTCCTGTGCAGAGCCAAGCTCAACACGCAATTTCTCGGTGTCGTAGAGCCAAATTCCTACATCCGCTCTCTTTTTGCGGTCGAGCAGGTCGATCGCTTTTTTTGCCTTTTCGGCATCCTTTTCGAGCGTTCCTACCTGTGATTCGACCTCTGTAAATATGTCGAGAATGCGTGTCATATTGTCCTCGGTCTGCTGAAGCTTTCGTTCAGCCTCCGACTTCTTATGACGGAATTTTGCTATTCCCGAGGCGTCCTCGAAAATACTGCGTCTTTCATCGCTCTTTCTTGAGATTATCTCGGCGATCCTTCCCTGTCCAATGATAGAATATCCGTCACGGCCGATACCTGTATTCATAAACAGCTCGTATATGTCCTTGAGTCTTACCGCACGTCTGTTGATAAAATATTCGCTCTCTCCCGCACGGTAATAACGTCTTGTAACAGTTACCTCGTCATAAGGGCAGTCAAGTCTGTTTTCCTTGTCACGGTTGTCAAAGGTCACAGAGACCTCGGCATATCCCATGGGCTTACGGCTGTCAGCTCCTCCGAAAATAACATCTTCCATCTTGGAGCCACGCAGATTCTTCGATGATATCTCTCCGAGAACCCATCGCATAGCATCGGAAATATTCGATTTTCCACTTCCGTTAGGACCGACGATAACGGTTACTCCGCTCCCGTCCTTCGCAGAATTTTCAAAAGAAAGTCCCGTTTTATCGGGAAAGGACTTAAATCCCTGCATTTCCAATGATTTTAAGTACATAACTACCTCGCTTACGTTGGATTGTTATTCTGTGTATGTTTGTTTCTGTATATATGTGACCGACAGAGTATCGGTATCGCACTCTTTGAATTTGAGTTTTTTTATACCGAACTCCTCACAAAGCC
This sequence comes from Clostridia bacterium, assembly GCA_017390195.1. GTDB lineage: Bacteria > Bacillota > Clostridia > Oscillospirales > CAG-272 > RGIG1023. The sequence continues at coordinate 21,999 of JAFPCR010000002.1, forward strand.
TTTTTGCGTTCCTTCTGTGCTGTCCCACCGCTTTTGACATCTCTCCGTGTCCAATATTGACGACGACCTCTCCGTCGGGGCAATTCACGCCGTCATGCAGCATTATACTACGTATTCTGTCATAAAAGAGTTCGCCCATGACCAACTCTCCAAGTGCGGCATGATTAGGTCCTGCGTACACCGCCTCGTCAGACGCCAAATTCTCAGACGAACAGAGTCCCACTCTTATACATTTAACATTGTTATCTTCAAAAATACGCAAGACATTCTTTGAACGTCTTATCGCATCATCCAAAGAGATCGGTGTATATTCTCCGCTCTCTGCCATACGGCAAAGCTCGGTCTCATAAAACACGACTGTCGGATATATCCTTGCACCTAAAGCACCCAGCTCACATATCCTCTTTGCCGTGTAAAGCTCACTCTCCTCGTCAGCATCGGGCAAGCCTATCATCATCTGACCAACAAGCTCAAAGCCGTGTTCGACGATCATACGGCAAGCCCTCTCGGCATCATCTGCGGTATGTCCTCTGCGGCAAGCAGAAAGAACCCTGTCATTCATGCTTTGAAGTCCAAGCTCTATCGTATTCATTTTATATTTTTTGAGAATACCGAGTATCTCTTCGTTTATGTAATCGGGGCGGGTCGAGCAACGAAGTGCCTTTACCCGTCCGTCATCAATATATTTCCTCGCTAATTCGAGCAAATAGATCATACTGTCACGGTCAATTCCCGTAAAAGAGCCTCCGAAAAAGGCGATCTCTGCATAGTCCCCATCATTGAGCGTCGCAACCGCCCTTTCAAGCTCAAGTGCTACTGATTCGGGAACAAATTTGTTCTTTCCCGATATCGAACGCTGATTGCAGAAAACGCAAGCATTCGGGCAACCGAGATGCGGAATAAAGATCGGAATGTTTTTATGTGCCATATTTCCTTTGCCTTTGAAAGATCACATTTCGACTCCGAACAATTCTATTGCTGCTTTTGCGGCATTCTGTTCGGCTTCACGTTTGCTCTTTCCGCTGCCTTTTCCTATCACGTTTGAGTTAAGTCTTGCCTCAACATCAAATCTCTTTTGATGATCTGGACCCGATTCTCCGACTATGATATATTCGAGAAAATCTCCCTCTGTCTGCTGAACGAACTGTTGGAGAGCCGTTTTATAGTCACCCGAAACCGTCTTGTGTATCTCAAGCTCGTTTGTCTCGGCTATGATAAACGGCAACAAAAATTCTCTTACTCTTTCCTTGTCCATACCGCTGTCGATATACATAGAGGCAAGCAACGCCTCAAAGGCATCGGCTATTGCAGAAGGTCTTGTCCTTCCGTTGTTCTTCTCCTCGCCATTACCGAGAAGAAGATATTTGCCAAGCCCTATCTTCCTTGCGTATTTTGCACACGCCCTCTCGCACACGACCTCGGCACGTATCTTTGTGAGATCGCCCTCGGGTCTGTCCGAAAAATGCAGGAACAGGTACTCCGACGTTATAATGGAAAGGACAGAATCTCCGAGGAACTCAAGCCTCTCGTTGCAGTTCAGCTTTATATGCCTTGACGCCATTTCGTGAGAGTATGATGAATGTGTCAGTGCCTCACGCAACAGTTCTATATTGTTGTATTTATATCCTATGATATCTTCAAGTCTCTTTATAGAGACTTCCTGTCCGTCAAGCCCCATAACATTTCCTTTCTTTCGTCTTTGTATTTGATCATTTATTAGGTCCGAATGCCTCAGACTCCTTAGCTATTTCATAGATAACGCCCGTATCGTAATAATGCACAGCCTGTCTTATGGCATTTTTGAATGCCTTTGCATTTGATGAGCCGTGTGCTTTGATGACCGGCTTCGAGATACCGAGCAGAGGTGCTCCGCCGTGTTCGGTAGAGTCGTAATCATGCTTCATCTCCATAAGCTGCTCACTGACAAGTATGGCAGAAAGCCTGGCCCTTGTATTTGAATTGAATATCTGCTTCATTCTGCTAAGCATCATTTTTCCGACGCCCTCTATGGACTTTATGGTTATGTTTCCGGTAAATCCGTCGCACACCAACACGTCACACGCATCAAAGGGGATCGCACTTCCCTCCACATTTCCGACGAAGTTGATGCTTTGACAGTCCATAAGACGTTTGTAAGCCTCGATCTGAAGGGGAGTTCCCTTGCATGCCTCAGTTCCGTTATTGAGCAGACCTACACGGGGCATATCAATGCCGTAGACCTTTTTCATATATATCGAGCCCATAATTGCAAACTGTTCAAGGTAGTCCTCTGTTACGGTAACATTTGCACCCGAGTCAAGCAAAAGCACGGGAGGCTGCATTGGAAGAACACTTGCTATCGCCGCTCTTTGAATACCTCTTATCTTACGGACGATAAGTGTCGCTCCGGTAAACAATGCTCCTGTGTTTCCCGCAGAAACAAAGGCATCACCCTTATCCTCGGCAAGCAGCTTCAGCCCGACACCCATAGATGTGTTTTTCTTTGCACGTACGATCGAGAGAGGGTCATCTTCCATTGTAATTACCTCATCGGTATGTACGATGTCAAATCTTCTTATATCAAAACCGTTTTCGTTAGCGATGCGACGTATCTTGCCCTCATTTCCGACAAGCGTAAAATTTGCAGTCACTTCCTTTGACGCAAGGCAAACGCCCTTTATCATCTCAAAGGGTGCATTATCGCCGCTCATAACATCAACAATAATTTCCATTTAAATCTCCATTCCGCCGCAAGCGGCACAAATAGTAATCAATGAATCTTTATAAATCTAATCTGATACCTCAAAGCTTATCCTTTATACCGTCAATAATACCGAGCGAACGCTCAGCGACTACTGTATATTTTGCGATCTTACCGCCCTTGACACGGTATCCGAGCGGCTCGACGATCCCGAAATTGGCATTCATCGGAACGAACTTACCCGTTCCTCCTCGGCTCACGTAATGAGCCATAGCTCCTATCATGGTTTCAGGTGGGAAAACGATCTCGTCTTCTCCAAGCACACGTCTTGCCGCATTAAGTCCTGCGACAAATCCCGAGCCTGCCGATTCGACATATCCCTCAACTCCTGTTATCTGTCCTGCAAAGAAAACATTCGGACGGTCGTTCATGGAATACACCGTCGAAAGCAAGCCCGGAGAGTTGAGATATGTATTTCTGTGCATCACTCCGTAACGCAAAAACTGTGCGTTTTCAAGTCCTGGAATGAGGCTGAACACTCTTTTCTGCTCAGGGAACGTCAAATGCGTCTGAAATCCTACAAGATTGTACATCGTACCCTCTTTGTTTTCTTTACGCAGCTGGACGACAGCGTAAGCCTCCTTGCCGACACGTTTATCAATAAGTCCTACGGGCTTGAGCGGTCCGAACAGCAGCGTATCGTGACCTCTTTTTGCCATGACCTCAACGGGCATACAGCCCTCAAACACTGTCAGATCCTTTTGAGATTCTCGGTCGAACTCTTTCAGCTCGGCTTCTTTTGCCCCAATAAGTGCCTCATAGAATCTATTGTACTGCTCCTCTGTCATCGGGCAATTGATATAATCGGCATCTCCCTTGTCGTATCTTGACGCAAAAAATGCGATGTCCATATTTATGCTCGAATAGTCGACTATCGGAGCGGCAGCATCAAAAAAGTGTAAGCCCGAACAGCCGAGATCCTTTTCGATATACTCAGCCATTCTGTCAGAGGTAAGGGGTCCTGTCGCAACGACAGTGACCGTATCCTCGTCTATATTGTACACCTCTGCCTCAACAATTTCAATATTTTTATGGTTTTTAATTTTATCGGTAATATAGGATGAAAAGAGTTTTCTGTCCACAGCCAACGCCGAGCCTGCCGGCACTCTGGTCTCGTGTGCCGCTTCCATTATGAGAGAACCCATACGCAGCATTTCCTCTTTGAGCAGACCGACAGCATTCGTTATGCTGTCAGAACGCAGAGAGTTTGAGCATACAAGCTCCGCAAAATCACTTGAATGGTGGGCCGGCGTATATTTTTCGGGCTTCATTTCGAAAAGCCTGACCGAAACTCCTTTTTGAGCCGCTTGCCATGCCGCTTCACAGCCTGCAAGTCCCGCTCCGTACACATTTATTATTTTATCTTTCATTTCTTATATCCGTGACTTTTGTTTGTCAAAAGCATCCTTTTTCAAAAGCAGACCTTTGCTGATCACTCATTACTGTTCTGTGTCGCATCCTCTGCTTCACGTGTATATCCACATTCCTTGTCGTGGCAAACTATAAGATTCTTTGCTTTCTTGCGGAACAGCATCTTATTGCACTTCGGGCATTTTTCGTCAAGCGGCATATCCCATGTTGAAAAATCGCACTCGGGATAACCTTCACAGCTGTAAAACACCGCTTTGTTACGTCCGGATTTTACGATTATCTTCTTCCCGCACTTGGGACAAGAAACTCCGGTATCCTTTACCTTCTGCTTGGTAAACTTACACTTGGGGTAATTTGCACAAGCATAGAAGCTTCCGTATTTACCCGAACGAAGCACCATGTCTCCTCCGCATTTCTCGCATTTGAAATCTGCGACGGCAGGTTGTTTCTGATCCTCTTTTGCTGAATTTTCGCCGTTTCGATCCTCTGCATTCGACGTCTCTGATGTTTCAATATCGCTATCATCTGCATTCTTCGCCGCAAGCGGTTTTGTGTTACGGCATTGAGGATAGTTCGGACAAGCGGCAAACTTACCGTATCTTCCCTCTTTTACTATCATCCTCGCTCCGCATTTCTCGCAGACCATATCAGTCTCCTCAGCAGGCAGATGTACGGCAATGGAATCCATCTTCTCTGTCGCCTCTTCGAGTTCTTTGGAAAATCCCGACCAGAATTCTCTCAAAACATCAAGCATAGTAGCATTTCCCGATGCTATATCATCGAGTTCATTTTCCATGTTTGCAGTGAATGTGTCGTCAACTATATCTTTAAATGTCTGGCATATAACGCCGTTTGTTATCTCTCCCAAATTGGTTGGAACAAGTGACTTTCCGTCACGGCCTACATATCCGTGCTTTATTATCGTAGATATGATAGTCGTGTATGTGCTGGGTCGTCCTATCCCCTTATCCTCAAGCAATTTGATAAGCGATGCTTCATTGAATCTTGCAGGCGGTTCTGTAAAATGCTTCTCCGGGTCTATCGAACAGGGCGAGAGCATCTGTCCCTCGGTCATATCGGGAAGATTTATATTCTTCTCCTCGGAGAGGTCGTCTCCGTTCTTGCGAGATTCATCCTCAAGCTCCTCGTATACAGCCATATATCCCTTGAATGCAACGGTAAATCCACTTGTTCTGAAAACATATCCGCTTACATCAAAGTCAACCGTAAGAGTATTCAATGTCGCCGACTGCATTTGGCTTGCAACGAATCTCTTCCATATGATATTGTAAAGCTTGAACTGATCTGCCGTAAGCATTTTTTTGATCTTCTGAGGTTCAAGGTCAACTCTTGCGGGACGTATAGCTTCGTGTGCGTCCTGTGCGTTTCCTTTTGCCTTGAATACTCTCGTGCTTGACGGATAATATTCCTTTCCGTAATGCGAAATGATAAATTCCTTTGCCGCTTCCTGTGCCTCGTTTGATATACGGAGAGAGTCTGTTCTCATATATGTTATAAGACCCTGCGTTCCTCCGAACTCCGAGCCGAGGTTTATTCCCTCATAAAGAGCCTGGGCTATCTCCATCGTCTTTGACGAACGGAATCCGAGGCGGCGTGATGCCTCCTGCTGCAAGGTAGATGTTATAAAGGGTGGTGCAGGCGTTTTCTTTCTTGTAGAACGCTTGATCGAACTTACGGAAAATTTCTTTCCATCTATTGCATCAAGGACCTTCTGTGCATCGCCCTCGTTTGAAAGCTTTATCTTGCCCTTTTTATCGCCGTAGAAATGAACCGCAAAGGTCTTTCCCTCGTCTGTTGCAAGTGTTGCGTCAATGGTCCAATATTCTGCGGGAACGAAATCACGGATCTCCTGCTCTCTGTCCACGATAATACGAACAGCGATCGACTGAACTCTTCCTGCCGCAAGTCTCGGTTTAACGGTCTTCCAAAGGATCGGGCTTATCTTATATCCGACAAGTCTGTCAAGTATACGGCGTGTCTGCTGAGCGTCAACCAAGTTCATATCTATATGTCTCGGCTCTTTTATCGACGCTTTGACCGCATTTTTTGTTATCTCGTTAAATGTTACACGCAAAGTCTTATCGACAGGGATTCCGAGAATATTTGCAAGATGCCACGAGATCGCTTCTCCCTCTCGGTCCAAGTCAGTCGCAAGGTATATCTTACCTGCGTTCTTCGCTTCCTTTTTTATCTCCTTTATTATGTCACCGTATCCACGTTTATTGATATAGCGTGGAGCGAAATCATTTTCAACATCAACTCCCATAGTACTTTCGGGAAGATCACGGAAATGTCCCTTAGATGCGATGACCTTATAGTTTGAACCAAGGTATCCCTTGATAGTACTTGCCTTTGAAGGAGACTCAACTATTACCAGATTGGTTGCCATTAGATTAACCTTCCTTTTTATATTTATAAACGCACATATATACCGCCGGGCATGGTGCGAATCAATCCCATTATTTCGAGTGTTGTCAAGGCGGCAATTATATCCCCCGTATTTTCGCTCACAGAAACAAAATTATCTAAAAGCATGGGGCTTCCCTGCTTAAACATAGAGTACACTGTTCTGTGTATATCGTCAAGCGTTGAAAGTACGTCCTCTGCATATCCGTTCGAGGGCTGCTCGATCTGATCGTCTTTTATATGGGACTCTTTTTCTGTAGCTTTTGATGTTTGGGATGTTACATTTTTGCTTGCATATGAAGGACGCTCATAATTTTTATAGGTCTCGTCTCTTTTTGCACCGTCCGAAGAGTCCAAGCTTTCAGCGGAACGGACTCCGTATCTTTTCAGAACGCCCTCATCAAAATCGGAATGCTTCTTTGCTTTGAGCATCTTTATCCTGTCGGTGACTTTGTAATACAGCGGTTCATACTCGTTATATATGTCATCCGATTCAAGAGCAACATATATTCCGTCACGTATAAGACGGTTTGTTCCGTCGGTATTCTCGTCTCCGACGTTTCCGGGCATGGCAAAGACCTTGCGTCCCTGAAACATTGCTTCCTTTGCAGTAATAAGAGCTCCGCTCTTAGCTCCCGCTTCAACGATAAATGTTGCGCTGCAAAGACCGCTTATTATGCGATTTCTGCGTGGGAAGTGCATTCTTTCGACCCCAACATCGGGCGGATACTCTGAAATGATCACTCCATGCTTTGCGATCGCACGTCTCAATGTAGTATGCGATGCAGGATAGGTGGTATTAAGTCCGCAGCCAAGCACGGCGACCGTCGTACCGTTCGCCGCAAGTGCCGCACACGCCGATACCGAGTCTATACCGTACGCCATTCCGCTTACTATGATGATTCCCGCAGCGGCAAGCTCATATGATATTTTATACGCACTTTTCATGCCGTATTCACTCATGCTGCGTGTTCCGACGATCCCGAGAAATGCGTCTCTGTTCACGTCAGGCCACTTTCCCTGATAATAAAGCACCATGGGTGGGTCTATGATATTTTTGAGTGTCAAAGGATACTCTTTGTCGTAATATGTGATGATACCGTATCCGTTCATGGCACAGTCATCCATTATCTTACAAGCACGGTGAAGACTTTTGTCGCACAGTCGTGCCACGATATCTTCAGGCACGTCATCGAGTGCGTAGTAGTCCTCTTCGGTCGCCCTGTATATCTCATACGGTGTGCCGAATTTATCGATAAGATTCAAAAAGTATGTATTTTTCGTCTTGGGCATCTTTAGAGACAGCCATATCCAATATAATGTTTGATTTTGCATATATCTTTCCTTTTTGATCCTTAGTTTTGATTGTGTGTTCGAATTTTATCCGAACGCTTAAAGTCACGTGGGTGAATTTCAAAGAGATGACTTTCTCAATTCCCACATAAATATTGATGCAGCAGTTGCCGCATTCAGCGATTCCGCACCGTCCGCTATAGGAATAAACACCCTTTTATCGCAAGCATCAATGATCTTATCGGACAATCCGTGCCCCTCATTTCCTATGACGATACAGTCGTGGGAGAAAAGTTCAAATTCACCGAGCCTCTGTGCGTCTTTCGTAAGAGTTGCGGCAAACACCCTTCTGCCCGATTCCCTTAACTCTTGGATAACGGTACACATATCCTCTGCGATACTTATTTTCAAGCTGAACAGTGTTCCCATCGAAGCACGCACGGTCTTAGAATTATATATATCGGCACAGTCTGAGCTTAATATAAGTCTGTCTATTCCCATTGCCACGGCACATCTTATAACAGCTCCCAGATTTGATGGGTCCCGCATCGATTCGGCAAGGATGATTTTCTCTTCCTTATATTGTACTTCATTTGAGCCTACTTTATTTATTGTAGCGATTTTATGGAATTTGTCAATATATTTTCCTACACATATTACTCCTTCGGGAGCTTTTTCGGTAGAAATTTTGTCAAACACCGAATCGCTTATCTCACATATCCTGCAATTCTTTCCGAATTCGACATCAAAAGATGAAAGTGTTCTGCCTACGATCTTTTCGGTCTTTTCCAAAACGCTTTCGAGCGAAGACTGACGGAACAGAATATGCGTAAGCTCTACGCCCGACCTTATCGCCTCGGCAAAGAGCTTTACCCCGTCAAATCTGAACGAACGTGACCTTTCACGCTCCTTTTTATCTTCGAGCTTTACCGTCCATACAACTACAGGGTTTTGGCGTGATGTTATGGTCTGCATTCCCGATATTTCCATTTTTGATACCCCTTTCATTTTACATTACGGTGTGTGTATCCGCACACACGGATCATTTAACCTTTCAAACGAATTTGATCCGCATATGCCGATATACAATAGCAAGCCACAAGTTGTTTTTTCTGCCCTTTTCTTTGGAAAAGGGACTGTTGCCATCTATTTAGCAACAGTCCCTATATTTACAGCTCAGAGAGCTGCTTTAGCCTTTTCTGCGAGCGAAGCAAATGCAACCTTATCTGCTACTGCAAGCTCTGCGAGCATCTTGCGGTTGAGGTCTATGCCTGCCTTCTTGAGGCCGTGCATAAATGTGGAATAGTTCATTCCGTTTACCTTTGCCTGTGCCGAGATTCTTGCGATCCAGAGACGACGGAAGTCTCTCTTCTTTGCCTTACGGCCTGCGAATGCATAGTTTCCACTCTTTAATACGGCCTCTTTAGCCATCTTAAAGTGCTTGGATTTTGCTCCCCAATAGCCTTTTGCAGCCTTGAGAACTTTATTTCTTCTTTTGCGAGTCATCATCGCACCTTTAACTCTTGCCATCTTTTCTTACCTCCGTTTTCCTGATCACTTCTGAATGAGTGCTCTGTAATTTGCAGTGACCTTGTTACTACTGATCGTAGTAGTTGTACGAAGGTGTCTGATTCTCTTTGCACTCTTGTTACCTGTGTTGTGGCGGTGCTGGCTGCGATCCATTTTGATCTTGCCTGTTCCTGTTACGGAAAATCTCTTGGCCGAAGCCTTATGTGTCTTGATCTTTCCCATTTTATTTACTCCTTTACTCATTTGATTCTTAATTTAAAATTTAAAAATCTATCATCAATCCGCCGATATCCTCGACGGTAAAAAATGAACGCTTGACATTTCCGTGCAAGGATCGCACGAAAGCTGCCGAATTTTGATTTTATTACTTTGTTTTTACAGGATTGATAATTGTTGTGATCGTTCTTCCGTCAAGCGACCCCTTCTTATCAACGCTTCCCACCTCAGAACAAGCGGCAATAAATTTACTGAGTATCTCTTCGCCCAGTTCTATGTGACTCATCTCACGTCCCTTAAAACGAAGAACTACCTTTACCTTATTTCCTGCGGAAAGAAACTTCACCGCATTACGAACCTTTGTTTCAAAGTCGTGAACGTCAATTCGGCATGAAAGCTGAACCTCTTTCAATTCAACAGTCTGCTGTTTTTTCTTTGCTTCTTTTTCCTTCTTTTCACGGTCGAAACGGTATTTGCCGTAGTCCATTATCTTGCAAACCGGCGGTGTAGCCGTAGGTGCCATCAAAACGAGGTCGAGTCCGAGGTCGTATGCGGTCTTGAGTGCCGCATCAGAGGACATTACCCCAATAGGCTCTCCGTCCTGTCCTACAACTCTCACTTCTTTGAGTCTTATCTCCTCATTGATCTGCAAATCTTTCGCTGTGCTAATCTCAACACACCTCCAAATGTAAAATAAAGTAAAAAAATAAATCGCACGAAGCAAACCCGTGCGACCGCAAATATCCGCCAAAGCGAATACAAAATCAATCAATATCAACCGAGCTCGCTCTTTGGCGGCAGGGTGAGAACGGGAGTTCTGCTTCATTTACTGTGACATTCTATCACACTTTTCTTCCCTTGTCAATAGTTATCGTAAAAATTTTCTTTCTTTTTATTGCAATAGCTTGATCTTTTCACAAAAAGGCTATTAAAACAGGTATTAAATGTAAAAAATTGGAATTTAAGTACGACATTTCGGCGTGTCGTATGGCAAAATATCCAAATTGTAAACAAAAAACGCCCTTATTTTTTACCCCATATTATTTTCAACGAATTTTGTCACAAAAAATCGTGCATTTTATACATTTACTTTTTGCCCATAATGTAGTATAATTACCTGCGAGGTAGGAGGTGCGTCTGTATCTTATTTCAGATTCACTCCGTTAAAAGCACAACAACCATCGATCTGTTCGGAGATTCAATCTTATGAATCCGACTCGTACAGGCGATCGTCATGTTGTGCTTTTTTCTTTTGCACCTTTTCTTGCGCGTCGATAAGGAGTCTGCTATTATTAAAATGTAAAAAATATTAAAACATGTGGAATTTCTAAGTTATATATGTTATAATGTATCGTATGGGTGGTATTATTACTTATTTTGATACGCCACGCACCGCCAATACCCAAATCGGGACTTCCCCGACCTGACTTTCGGTGCGTTTGCTTATATATGAAAGGATATCTTATGGCTGAATATATCGAAAAGGCCGAAAGCCTTACTCTTCCCGTGATCGCTTTGCGTGGGACCGTTGCGTTCCCCTCGATCACTCTCAGTTTTGAAATAGATGACGACGCATCTGTAGCCGCACTTAATGCGGCAAATAACGCAAATTCGTTTGTTCTTCTTCTCACAATGAAGAACCTTACAGATGAATTTTCGTGTGAAAAGTTCTCAGATTCGGCTTTTTACCGTGTCGGAACTGTAGCAAAGATCAAGCAGTACATCAAAACTCCCGACGGTCAGACAAGAGTCATCGCTGAGGGATTTTCACGTGCGGCAGTACTGTCATTTAATAAGATCGACAAGTACATCTCCGCCGATACTGTATGCAAGACCATAACCTTTGCAGATGATACCGGCATCGAGGGACGTGCATTTGCACGCACTATACTTGCGAAACTCGACGAGATCGCAAAGTACATACCCACGCTCTCAAAAGATGTTATATTATCGGCACGCTCAATAAAGAATTTCGGACTGCTCTCGGATTTCATTGCATCTAACATATTACCCAAATATGAAGATAAGCAGATGATCCTCGAATGCTTCCACCCCCTTGAAAGAATGAGCACGTTGGCAGCTATCCTCACAAACGAGACTGCTATGCTTGATTGTGAAAGTGAGATAAGAAAAATCACTCAGGCACGTATAAACCGCAACCAACGTGACTATTATCTTCGTGAGCAAATGCGAGTGATAGAGGACGAACTCGGTGAGGGGGCTGGTTCCGAGACCGACGAATATTACAAAAGGATAATCTCGGCAAAGCTTCCCAAGGAAGTCACCGAGAAATTGCTCAAAGAGAATGACAGAATGGCAAAGACACCCTTCGGTTCGTCAGAGGCATCGCTCATACGCAATTACCTTGATACCTGTCTCGAGCTGCCCTGGAACACGGTAACACACGACCGCAATGACATATCTGTTGCGGCAAAGATACTTGATGACGACCACGACGGGCTTGAAAAGGTAAAGGAACGTATTCTTGAAATTCTGGCTGTAAAGCAGATAAAGCCCGATGCAAAGGGACAGATCATCTGTCTTGTTGGCCCTCCCGGAGTCGGAAAGACTTCTATCGCATCATCCATCGCACGTGCGATGAAACGCAAATTCGTTCGTGTCTCGCTCGGCGGAGTCCGTGATGAATCTGACATAAGAGGACATCGCAAGACCTATATCGGTGCTATGCCCGGCAGAATAATCGATGCTATTTCCAGAGTCGGGGTCAAAAATCCGCTCATCTTACTTGATGAGATAGACAAGATGACGCAGGACGCGCACGGCGACCCGTCGTCTGCTCTGCTCGAGGTTCTCGATTCCGAGCAGAACAAGACCTTCCGTGACCATTTTATAGAGTTGCCGTTTGACCTCTCGGACTGCGTTTTCATCGCAACGGCAAACACTCTCAAGACAGTATCACGCCCACTGCTCGACCGCATGGAGATCATTGAGCTCAGCACATACACAAAGCGTGAGAAACTCAGCATTGCAAAGAACCACTTGATCTCAAAGCAACTAAAAAACAACGGTCTCACTTCAAGAAATGTAAAGATGACCGATGCCGCAATATGCGAAATAATTGACTATTACACGGCTGAATCGGGGGTGCGAAACCTTGAAAGACTGATCGCCGAGATCGCAAGAAAATGTGTAAAGAAGATAGTTGAGGCAAAAGCCGCACAAAAAGCCGATGATACCAAGTCCACAAAGATCAAGCGTATCACGGTCGATGCGTCGGATGTAAAAAGCTATCTCGGTGCACGCAAGAACCGTCCCGAACACATTTCCGAGTGCGACGAGATAGGCGAAGTAAACGGACTTGCGTACACGGAGGTAGGCGGAGATATGCTCAAGGTCGAGGTCTCTGTTCTCCCAAGCACACAGTCGGGAAAGCTTCAGCTTACGGGTTCTCTCGGCGATGTTATGAAGGAATCGGCACATATCGCAATAAGCTATGTTCGCTCTGTTGCCGACGAATACGGAATAGATCCTACCTTCTTTGAAAAGAACGATATACACATTCATGTTCCCGAGGGGGCTGTTCCCAAGGACGGTCCGTCTGCCGGAGTTACCCTTGTTACCGCACTTGTCAGTGCTTTGTCGGGACGTGCCGTAAAGCGTGATGTCGCAATGACGGGAGAAGTGACCTTGCGTGGAAAAGTCCTTCCCATCGGCGGTCTGAAAGAAAAGACCATGGCGGCATATTCGGCAGGGGTCAAGACCGTACTCATTCCCTTCGACAATCTGTGCGACCTTGAAGACATCGACCCACTTGCACGTGAAGGCATGACTTTTATCCCCTGCAAAGCGGTTTCGGAGGTTCTGTCTGCCGCACTCTGTGAAAGAACATCGGGCTGTCTTATGTCGAACGGATATATTTGCACCTCTGTTCAGACAGATGCAGAATGCGACATAAATCAGCCTCCTATTACTACTATTGCTCCGTCGGTATCAAGCACGTCTGCTTCCGTAAAGGCAAAAAGATCAGAATAAACCGGCAAATGGGAGATTTTTATGGCTCTTAATCTACAAAACACAAATCTATTTATAAGTGCGGGAGAGGCTCGCCAGATCCCCTCAAAGGCTATCCCGCAGGTCGCCTTTTCGGGGCGTTCAAACGTTGGAAAAAGCTCACTCATAAACAATATGCTCGGAAGAAAGAGCCTTGCAAGAGTAAGCTCTGCTCCCGGAAAAACAATAACCATCAACTTCTATGAGATCGACAAGAAGATGTTCTTTGCCGATCTGCCCGGATACGGCTTTGCAAAGCGTTCTCCGCAAAGCAAGGCTCAATGGTCGTCGCTCACAGACGGATATTTTACTCAAAACAAAAATATCGACCTGCTCTCGCTCGTCGTTCAGTTAATAGACCTAAAGGTCGGAATAACCGACGACGACGCAATGATGCTCAATTTTCTTGTCGAGTCCGAGATCCCATTTGTTGTAGTTGCGACTAAAACAGACAAACTCAACAAAACAGACCGTGAAAAGAATCTTGCCGCACTTAAAGACAGTATCTACATTCCAAAGAACACTCCAATAGTTCCCTTCTCGGTTCTCAAAAACGAGGGAAGAACGGAGCTTTGGCGTTTGATCTCACAGCACACAGACATACAGCTTTAATTTTTATCGAAGGGTTTCTGAAAGATGACTATTATAAATAATTTTATAGAAAACCTGCCCCAGATCCTTCTCTCACTGCCGATCGTGCTGATAGCACTTTCGTTCCATGAGTTGGCTCACGGATTTGTTGCAATGAAATTGGGCGATAATACAGCTAAGAATTTAGGACGGCTTACGATGAATCCGCTCAAGCATATTGATATTATCGGATTTATCTCTATGGTACTCTTCCACTTCGGTTGGGCAAAGCCTGTGCCGATCCAGTCGAGAAACTTCAGGAAACCCAGACGTGACATGGCACTTACGGGGCTTGCAGGGCCTGTATCAAACATAATCCTTGCAATTATAAGTGTTTTGCTTCTCCGTCTCGTAATGCTCATAATGGGAGTGGCTATGCCAAACGAGATCAACCTCTGCATCAAAGCATTGTTCCTCGGTTCATTTTTCTCGATCTCGGCAAGTGTACCATTTATAATCATGTCGATAATCTCTTATATGCTGTATCTCGGCGTGATTCTCAATCTCAGCCTCGCTCTGTTCAATCTTATTCCGATACCTCCGCTTGACGGCTCGAGGATATTCTATGTTTTCCTACCCGCAAATCTCTATTTTGGAATAATGAAATACGAGCAGTATATTTCAATGGCAATGTTTTTACTTCTTATGTTTACCGATATTGTCACATATCCTTTATCGATAGCGATAGATTGGTTGGCAAACGGACTTTGCACATTGACAGCAATGCCTTTTGCCGAGTTGTCCGGAGTTCTGCTTTTTGTATCATCAAATCTATTTGGATAAACGATCTGCTTAAATCAAAACGAAAGGAAGGTCTGCGGTCCTATATGGAGGCTTTGACTTACCGCTTGGATAGATTCGAAGGTCCGCTCGACCTGCTTTTGAATCTTATCCAGAAAAACAAAGTTAATATCGAGGATATCCCCATCTCCCTCATCTGCGAGCAATATATGGCTTTCATCGAGGAAGCTCGCCGTCTCGACATGGAGATAGCCTCAGAATTTATAGTTATGGCAAGTGAGCTTATGCTCATAAAAAGCAAGATGCTACTGCCGAGAGTCGAGCCTGAGGAAGAAGACCCGAGAGCACAGCTTGCCGAGGCACTTATAAAATACCGTCAGGCAAAGGAAGCGGCAACAAAGCTCGCTCCCATGTACGCTCTATACAGCGGACGTATGGTAAAGGATGTAGACGAGATCTCGATCGACCGTTCTTTTGTCACAGATCAAGAGGTCACTTCTCTTTGTGCGGCGGTAAAGCGTATTCTTGCATACAACGACGCCATATCAAATGCACGTGAAAAGGCTTTTACTCCTATGATAGCAAAGCCTATCGTTCCTGTAGAGGTCAAGATCGTGGGTATCATCAATCACATACAAAGAGCAAAAAAGCCTACTATGCGTGAGCTTCTCGCAGACTCGGTATCGCTCCCTGATATGATAGCGATCTTCCTCGGTATTCTCGAGCTTATGAAGGTTGGAAAGATCTCGATCGACGAAAGTGAATGTGAAGTCAACGGTGACGGCATCATCGAAAACGGTGAGAACACGAGATTCATCTTAAATGAAGAATCAGATCCCGAAAAAGCTCTCGAAAGTATGCAAATAACCACATAAAAAGCAAATTCTTTCAACGAAAGGTTTTGGACGTAAAATGAACGAAGATCAGAATGTTATAAAAGATACCACCGTCTCAACGGATAACGATACTATCCGTGAGATAAAGAATATAGAGGGTGCGATCGAGGCTATTCTGTATGCGGCGGGATATCCGATAAAATATCAAAAGCTGTCAGAGGTCATCGGGCTTTCTGTCAGCGACATAAAAACAATTGTCGAGCATATGGCACAGTCATACAACGAAAACGACATACGTGGAATAAACCTGCTAATTTTCGAGGATTCTTGCCAATTCTGCACCAAGACCGAGTATGCTCCCTATATACGTGAGGCTCTCGGAATAAGGCGTGGAGGCAATCTGTCAGCGTCGTCTCTTGAGGTGTTGGCGGTCGTTGCCTACAACCAGCCCGTAACAAGAACATATATAGATACTGTTCGAGGTGTCGATTCATCATATGCCGTAAACTCGCTTATCGACAAAGGACTTATCGAATCCTGCGGCAGACTTGATGCTCCGGGACGTCCTGTGCTTTACGCAACAAGCGAAAAGTTTTTGCGTGTGTTCGGTATAAATTCCCTGTCCGAGCTTCCCGAGACCGAGTCGTTAGGAAACTCCGACGTTGGTATTCAGATAAATATTTCGGACATCGGCGAAGAAAATTCAGCAGTAAACGAAAGCTCTGCCGATACCTCAGAGGGCGAAAGTCAGAATTAAAGGTTTAAATTTATTATAAAGATACCGAAAGGAGAAGACATGGCAATACCGCTCATAATCTTTTTAGCGATACTCGCAATAATAATCCTAATAATTGCCCTTTTCGCTTCACTTTCTCTTTTCGGACAAGTATCCTTGACACTTGACTCTAACGGTGAAAGCACACGCTTATTTGCGAGTGTATGTGGCATAAGATTTTACATTCTCGGCAAGAAGAAAGACAAAAAAGTAAAGCTGTCACACTACACGCCCGCAAAAATCGAACGCCGAAAGAAAAAGGAATTGAAAAAAGCAACAAAGAAAAAAAGAAAAGCCGCACTCAAAGCAGCGGCAAAAAAGAAAGGGACGACCGAAGGAATCGAAACAGCAAAATTAGGAATAAAGGACAATATAGGTCTTGTATTGACTCTATTGAAAAAATTAGTTTCCATCTTCCGAACCAGGCTGCACATCAAGCTTGCACGTCTCAACATTACCGTTTCTGGTAAAGATGCCGCATCTACTGCTATCATGTACGGTGTTATTTCGCAAACGGCAGGATATATAATCGAATTTCTGAACAATACCGAGAATTTCAAAATGACAAACGAAGAACAAGTGTCGGTCACGGCAGACTTTTTGGGTGAAAAGACCAAGGTCGATATCAAGATTTCGATTCGTCTCGGCATAAAGAATCTTCTCTCCCTCGCAATTCTCTTCTTTACCGAAAGGTCAAGCAGACTGTCAAAGGTCAAACAAGCCGTCAGCGCCGTAGCAAGTCCCCAAAACTCCAAGGAAAAATCAAAAACCACCATAAAATAACATTTGAAAGGAAATACATTATCATGGCAAACGAAAGCAAGTATCAGGACATTATCGCAACGACCCTTGAAAACATTCGCTCTATGGTAGACGCAAACACTATTGTAGGAACTCCCATAAACACTCCTCAAGGAACAACAATAATCCCGATCTCAAAAATTTCAATGGGATTCGCTTCGGGTGGACTTGATTTTTCTGCTAAAAGCAAGTCCGACGCAGGTAAAAACTTCGGCGGTGGCGGCGGAACAGGACTTAATATAGTTCCCGTAGGATTTCTTGCGGTCTCCCCCAACGGTTCTGTTGAAATGATCAACGTGGGAATGGCAACTCAGGAAGATACGCTTGACAAGATAAGCAATTATCTCGACCGTGCCCCCGAGATCATCGAAAAGGTAAAGGCTATATTCAAAAAAGACAAATCCGACGAAGATGACGAGCTCAGCGAGGAAGAGATCGCCGCTATACTCGACAGTGCCGAAGTTGAAGCAGATATAACAAAATAACAAATTTACAGTATACAAAGTCGGAATCACCCCTAAATACCCCAAAAAAATCATAAATTTTCTCTCACTACAATATTATTGTTATGATACCGAGGCTTTTTGCCCGTGTCAGATTTTTGCAAGGAAAGGAATCCTTTGCGAAGCAGGTCTTGATCGCAAGATCGTTATTTTGCAAAGGTGCGTTGGGGTTGATCTATATGGGTGTTGTTCGTCGGCTGTCACTGTTTTTGTTTTACGTATGTTTGACCTGTGCCGTCATATTTAATTCTGCTCTGTATGTTTTCTCTGTCAGTTCTTCCCAAAGTTTGGACAGATCAAAGGCTATTTGTACAAATGCCAACGGTTTAGAATCGGCAGTCTCGGTATCAGCTCAAGGGGCTGTGTTGCTTGATGCCGATTCGGGTGAGGTCTTGCTTTCACTCAACGAAAACGCACGTCTGCCCATGGCAAGCACTACTAAAATAATGACGGCTCTTGTAGCACTGGAAAACTACGATATATCAAAGACCGTTTCGATACCTAAAGGAGCAGTCGGGATCGAGGGTTCTTCTGTTTACCTTTTCGAGGGCGAACGCATGACAATGGAGAATCTTCTCTACTGTCTTTTGCTCGAATCGGCAAACGATGCCGCAACAGCCATAGCCATTGAGGTGGCGGGAAGTGTTGAGGCTTTCGCCCAAATGATGAACGACAAAGCCGAACAGCTACGTCTGAACAACACTCACTTTACCAATCCTCACGGGCTTGATGACAAGGAGCATTACACCTCGGCACACGACTTAGCTATCATCACACGGGAGGCACTTCAAAATCCTGTGTTCAAGACAATTGTATCGACATATAAAAAAACCGTGCCGTTAAACGACACGCAAGGTGTACGTCTGCTTATAAATCACAACCGCATGCTCCGTATGTATGACGGTACTATAGGTGTAAAAACGGGATTCACCAAACGTAGCGGACGTTGCCTTGTAAGTGCGGCTGAACGTGACGGTCTGACATTGATCGCCGTGACGATAAATGCCCCTGACGATTGGCGTGACCATACGGCAATGCTTGATTACGGCTTTGAATGTTATGAATCGGTAACGCTCGCTCAAAAGGGAGAGCTTACCGTACAGCTTGATGTTGTCGGAGGCAAGCAAAGCTATGTTACAGTCTCAAACATAGAGGATGTTTGTATTACGCTTCCCCGTGACTGCGGGACAATTACCTATACCGTTGAAATGTACCGCTTCGCTTATGCACCCGTTGCCGACTCAGAAAAGCTGGGCGAAATTGTATGGAAGTGCGGCTCAAAAGAGATCGCAAGAACAGATCTCTATGCCTCACACGCTGTTGAGGGTATACAATACAAAAAGAATATATTTGAAAGGATCTTGGAGTTCTTCGGATTTTAAGAGCATTTCATAAACAAATGGAAAAGATAAGACTTCAAAAATATTTTACCGACTGCGGTATAATGTCACGCAGAGCCGCAGAGGCGGAGATCTCGCAGGGCAAAGTTAAAGTCAACGGAGTCGTCGCTGATATTGGTTCGAAAATCGACCCCGAAAATGACATAGTTGAATACAAAGGAAGAGTCGTTCGCAGAAAGAACAACGCTCACCGCTATATAATGCTCAACAAGCCGAGAGGGATCGTCACAACCTCGTCTGACGAAAAAGGCAGGGCTTGTGTTATCTCCCTTGTACGTGATGTAGGTGTGCGTGTTTATCCTATAGGACGGCTCGATATGGATTCTCAGGGACTTCTCCTTCTGACCGATGACGGCGAGCTTGCAAATAAACTTACGCACCCACGTCACGAAATACCTAAGATCTACAGAGTGACCGTAAGCACTCCCGTCAGTGAAGCTCAGCTCAACGCCCTGCGTTCAAGAATAGTGATAGACGGATACAACATCTTACCCGTTGAGGTAAACCTTATCTCCCCTACCGTCATGATCATGACCTTGTATGAGGGACGAAACCGTCAGATAAGAAAGATGTGCGAGAGCCAAAATTTAAAAATAACCGAGCTTTGTCGAATTGCCATAGGCAAAATAGAACTCGGCTCCCTTCCTCTCGGAAAATGGCGAGAGCTTGACGAGGAAGAAGTAAGATATCTTAAAGGATAAACATATTTTAAACATTCAGGAAAGGCAATATATATCATGCTCAAAGTATTACCAATTCAATCAAAGATCGAACAGGAGGCTATTTGTTCCCGTTGCGGTGTTATTTACCGTGAGGAATTGATGGCGTACTCTGCGACTGTAGACAACACCTTGGTCGGCGTATGTCAGTTCACGATGAACGACAAGGGCGGCTTTATATATGATCTGAAAAATGTTATAGGTGTGACCGACAATGAAGCTCTTTTCATTATGGGACGTGGCACTCTTAATTTCATAGATCTGTGCGGGGTTCACCGTGCGTTTTTCATCCCTGCCTCCGAGACAGACGAGACACTGATACATGCGATAGGATTTCGCAAAAATGATTCGGACTGCTGGGAGATGGATCTTACAAATTTCTTTGACCACCCCTGCCAGCACGGTGCGGCATCAGGTCCCAACGGCTGAGCTTTCGACATTTTGATCTCAACAAGCCTATTTTTAATCTACCTTTAAGCAGAATTGGCAATTTTTTACAATTGCTGGTCTGCTTTTTTGTTTACTATTTTTTCTGGAAATCTCTTGTAACAATTGGTAATTTGTGGTAATATATTTGTGTCAAAACAAATAATAATATAGCGGAGGAAAAAGAAAAAAATGGAAAACACGGCAAAAATACTTATCGCTGACGAAAACGCAGCACAGCGTTGCATGATTCGTGACGGTCTTGAACACGCAGGCTACAGAAATATCGAGGAGGCAACAAACGGCGAAGAAGCACTCTCCAAGATCGCATCTTTCGTTCCCGACATCGCAATAGTTGATATGTTTCTCTCGAAATTGGACGGTATCGGAGTTCTTCGCAGCTCAAAGCTGATCGATTATGCTCCCGCAAAGTCCCCCTCATTTATAGTTTTAGCATCTGCTGCAAACCCGAACATTTTTATTCAAGCAACGAACAGCGGTGCTCAGCTTTGTATGCTCAAGCCTATCAACATATCAAGCCTCACCGAGCATATCAAAGAAATACTCGCAAAGCGTGAAAACAACGGAGCTTCCGCAACAGATGCTATGTCAGGTGAAAGAACTCCCGATATCGAAACTCAAGTCACAAAGATCATTCATCAGATCGGTGTTCCCGCTCATATCAAGGGATATCAATATTTAAGAACGGCGATCCTTATGACTGTAAAGGATAACGACATAATAAACTCGGTAACCAAGATACTCTACCCCTCTGTGGCGAAAAAATATTCAACTACAACCTCAAGAGTCGAACGTGCAATACGCCATGCAATCGAGGTCGCATGGGATAGAGGTGACGTTGACACCTTGAATTCGTATTTCGGATATACCATTCAAAATAACCGTGGAAAGCCTACAAACAGCGAATTTATCGCAATGATCGCCGACAATCTCCGTATAAAATATAAGCTCTATTGATATTTTATTCAATAACAAACTCCACCCGCACATGACGTTCCGAAACGATCGTTTTCGGTTCGTCACAACGGGTGGAGTTTTTAGGTCAAATGTTTTTGCGTGTGCCGAATTATGTTGACAACAGAATTTTAGTTTGATATAATTTTATATAATAAATCAAAAACTTCAAGGAGAAAAGTCAATGATATCAGAAATATTTATGCGATTTCCGGGCGGTCGTGACAGAGCGTTGACTCTCAGTTATGATGACGGCGTTGAACAGGACATAAAGCTTATTGAGATTTTGAACAAATACGGCATCAAGGCTACATTTAATATAAACAGTGGCTTGTATACACCGAAAGGAACGGTCTTCCCTGAAGGAAGGATACATCGACGTATGACGCACGAGGCATCAGTTGAACTCTACAAAAACTCGCCTCACGAGGTTGCGGTACACTCTTTTTCTCACCCATTTCTTGATAAGATACCGCCCGCATCGGTTATAGATGAGATCATCAAGGACAGAAAAAATCTTGAAGCGGACTATGAAAGACCGATAAGAGGTATGGCTTATCCGATAGGTGCGTTTAATGATGCAATAGTAGAGTCTCTCAGACAATGCGGCATCGCATATTCACGTACCGTTATCTCGACAAAAAGCTTCGATATCCCCACGGACTGGTTGCGTTTGCCTGCGACCTGCCACCACAATGATCCCGATCTTATGAAGCTTGCCGATAATTTCGTAAACTACAATGTATGGGGTCCCCCTCAAATGTTCTACCTTTGGGGACACTCCTATGAATTTGAGGAAAAGAACAATTGGAATGTAATAGAGGAATTCTGTGAATTTATGGGCGGCAGAGACAATGTTTGGTATGCAACGAACATTGAAATCTATGACTATATTCAAGCATATTACCGCCTCGAATGGTCAGTAGATATGGATACCGTCTACAATCCTACTGCGTATACCATATTTATAAAATACTGCACCGCCCAACACCCTCCTAAATATATATCAGTCAAGCCGGGCGAAACTCTGCGTATCACTGAATAAATACTTATTTCAACATCATATGGCAAGTGCAGAGCCCCTCAAATGCTGTCGCATTTGAGGGGCTCTGCGTCGTGCAAATCGAAATTCACCGTCGTGTGATGAATGAGCGATTACAGAGAACTTCTCCCGATATTTGCCCGCCCGGGCTTCCGGGCTGAGAAACGGGACTTACGAACCCAAGTTTTGCACCGATATTGAATTTAGACCGAAAGTAAAGCGAGTGCAAAACGATCAAATGCTGTCGCATTTGAGGGGTTCTGCGTCGTGAAGTTCGTTCTAAAACAAAAGAGGATGGCTTTTGCCATCCTCTTTTGTTTTGGTGCGAGAAACGGGACTTGAACCCGTACGGTGTAACCACACGCCCCTCAAACGTGCGCGTCTGCCAGTTCCGCCACTCTCGCATTGCCACACCTATCGGTGCGACGTTATTTATTATACTACTTTTTTTGCATTTGTCAAGATAATTTTTCAAAATTCTTGTTATTTTTTCTCTGTTTTTTTGTTTTCCTCTCTACTTCTTTAAATTCTTCTTTTTTCTACCTATTATAATACTCATTTATCGGTCTACAGACGAATAAAATTTATAAATATAATACAGGGACATCCAAAGGAGGAGAAAACTTGAAACGAAAAAGATCACACGGCACGGCAACGGTATGTATGGTAATACTTATGTCATTATTTTTACTTGTTCCGATATACAGCATAATAGGATCAAAAAGCCAAAACGGCGACAGCGGCGAGTCTGGTTTTCCCTATTCCATCTATGAAAAGATACTTGAAAACGATCTTATATGCACGATATTCGGTATTGAAAAAGACTCCGACGTCGCAGAGTCAGAAAGTGCGGCAAAATGAATATCAAAAATCCAAACCGCAAGATAAAGTTTTCGGCATCCCTGAGTATGTTTCCTATCCTCTTCTGCATCATAAGCTGCAACGGCCCGAGATACGCTTTTATTGCCATCGGCACGGCGGTCATTCACGAGCTTGGACACATTATTGCCGCCAAGCTCCTTAAAATAAATATAAGCTCTATGAAGCTCGATATGCTCGGTGCGAGAATAAACATGGGAAGTGAGCTTGTCTCCTATCCTCGTGAAATTCTTTTATGTGCGGCAGGTCCCGGTGCCAATATACTTACAGTGCTCGTGTGCCTTCTGTTTATACACTCTGAGACTGTTGCCTTTGTTGCTGCATCATCTGCCGTACTCGCCACTATCAACCTGATGCCCATTCACAGCTTCGACGGTGGAAGAATCCTATCCTCTGTAATTTCATCTTTTTTCGGAACGCTTGTCTCTCGCAGAGTCGTTGATATAACCTCCGCTATCTGTCTGTCGATCGTTTGGATAATATCCTCTTATCTGCTCCTACGTGTCGGGGCATCTTTATCCGTTTTTATCTTCTGTATTTCGGTTTTCGGCTCTGTTTTTTTAGCGAGAGACAACGAAATCAAGCCCGACGAGGTAAGTTGAGGATTTCGGAGAATAACGGAGATTTCAGCAGTTTAACAAACTTTTTTCGTGGGTTTGGTTGAAAAAATTCATTTTTTGAAGTTTTTTTGCAAAAATCTAAAGAAATTTGAAAAAACATATTGCATTTTGTCTCATTATCTGCTACAATACTTCCCGTACATTTACAAGGAGTGATCCTTTGGCGTTCAGCAAACGCAAAGGCAATCAGTTTATGGTCTTGTAAAAACGTAAATTTGTGCATATAACAAGGAGATTTTATGCGAAATGAACGAAACCACTCTTATCAGTTTAAGGGACGTAAGTAAAGCATTTGACGGAGAAACCGTACTTGATGCTATCAGTCTTGATATTCACGACAAAGAGTTCGTAACTCTTCTCGGTCCGTCAGGATGCGGAAAAACCACAACACTGCGTATTATCGGCGGTTTTGAATACCCCGACGCAGGAACGGTCATTTTTGACGGCAAGGAGATAAACGACGTGCCGCCTTACAAAAGACCTGTAAACACAGTCTTTCAGAAATACGCACTGTTCCCCAACATGAATGTTTTTGAAAACATTGCCTTCGGGCTGAGGATCAAAAAAACGTCCGAAGAAGAAATAGTAACACGTGTAAAAGAAATGCTTGCACTCGTCAACCTCAAGGGATTTGAACGCAGACGTGTCAATACTCTTTCAGGCGGACAGCAACAAAGAGTTGCTATCGCAAGAGCTCTTATAAACAATCCTAAGGTCCTGCTTCTTGACGAGCCTCTCGGGGCACTCGACCTAAAGTTACGCAAGGATATGCAGAACGAACTTAAAAATATGCAGCAAAAGACCGGCATAACCTTTATTTACGTTACCCACGATCAGGAAGAGGCTCTTTCCATGTCGGACACGGTCGTTGTAATGTCGGGTGGAAAGATCCAGCAGATCGGCTCTCCCACTACTATCTACAACGAGCCAATAAACGCATTCGTTGCCGACTTTATCGGAGAGAGTAACATACTCAACGGCGTTATGATCTCGGATTTCAAGGCGAAATTTTCGGGTCAGACATTCAAATGTCTTGACAGCGGATTTGCCCCCAACGAGCCTGTTGACGTAGTTGTACGTCCCGAGGATGTAGACGTTGTTCCGCTTGACAAGGGTATGCTTTCGGGAACTGTCACGTCTGTTACCTTTAAGGGCGTTCACTATGAGATCATCGTTGATATCGGTGGCTTTAAGTGGATGATACAAACTACAGATTTTGTGGCTGTCGGCGAGATCATCGGTCTTTACATTGAACCTGATGCTATCCATGTAATGAAAAAGTCCGAATTTTCGGGTATGTTCGGCGATTACTCCTCATACAGCGACGAGCTTGATCGTCTTTCGGATGTAACGGAGGAGAACGAATGAAAAAGAAATCCATACTTGAAAGAGTGGCTGCTGTGCCGCACACGGTGTGGATGATAATGTTCATCGTTGCACCGATGATCTTCGTTTTGTTCTTTGCATTCACAGATATAAACGGAAATTTCTCGTTTATCAACATCACACGTCTTGCACAGTATTCAAACGTTTTCCTTCTTTCTATAGGCTTTGCTCTCATAGCGACTGTAATTTGTCTGCTAATAGGATACCCTTTGGCATATTTTCTCGCAAAAACAAAGCCATCAACGCAGAAAATTTTAGTTCTTTTGATCATGCTTCCGATGTGGATAAGCCTGCTTATACGCACATATTCGCTTATGGCTCTGCTTGACAACGGAGGTCTGCTCAATTCCCTGCTCAATCAACTCGGTCTTGCTGACATAAACATCGTGGGTACTACTCAAGGTGTCATTCTCGGTATGATATACGACTTTTTGCCGTACATGGTTCTTCCGATATACACCGCCATAACAAAGATCGACCCTAAATGTCTTGAAGCAGCGTCAGACCTCGGTTGCAACAATTTTAAGGTAATGACAAAGGTGATAATTCCTCTGTCAGCCCCCGGCATAATTTCAGGAATTACGATGGTCTTCATTCCGTCTATCAGCACGTTCTACATTTCACAGAAGCTCGGTGCGGGAAAATTTGACCTTATCGGAGATACTATAGAGCGTTTGTTCCAAAATGTCGGCACCTACAACGTCGGTGCGGCTATCTCGCTCGTTATGATGATATTGATCACGATCTCGGTCGTAGTTATGAATAAGTTCTCAGGAAACGACGATGACGGAGGTATCATAGTATGAAAATCTTCTCAAAGATCTATATGTGGATAATCTTTCTGATCTTGTACGCTCCGATTATCGTTATGATCGTTTTCTCGTTTAATGACGGTGGAAGCTTGAGCAGTTTTACAGAATTTTCTTTTAAATGGTATGAGGAGCTTTTTCACGATGATGCCGCTTTCGGTGCGTTGAAGAATTCTCTCATTCTCGCACTTGCTTCGTCGGTTCTGGCTTGTATTATAGGTACTTTTGCCGCTATGGGTCTCAACGCCATGAAAAGCAAGTACATAAAAGCTACGATCTCGTCTGTAACAAACATTCCGATGATGAACCCGGATATCGTAACGGGCGTATCCATGATGCTTTTGTTCGTCGCTGTTGCAGGAATAATAAACATTCCCGTAAATCTCGGCTTTTGGACGATGCTCATAGCACACACGACATTTAACCTTCCCTATGTAATTTTGTCAGTCCTCCCACGTTTCAAGCAGATGGATAAATCGTTGGTTGAAGCTGCACTCGATCTCGGTGGCACTCCCACATATGCGTTTTTCAAGGTTCAGCTTCCCGAAATACTGCCCGGGATCATCTCAGGACTTATGCTCGGATTTACTTTGTCTCTCGATGACTTCGTCATCAGTCACTTTGTAAGCTCACCAAACTTCCAGACCCTTCCGCTTTACATTTACAATCAGACCGCTCACAACGTAAAATTCAGCATGTACGCTTTGTGTGCGATAGTTGTTGTGGTAATTCTTTGCCTTCTCCTTTTAGTCAACTTTATGGGTTCGATAAGCAATTACCGTAACCGCAAAAAGGATCTAAAGCATATGGGTGCATAACGAAAAACAAAATCTGTTTCAGCCGTTGCCTTTGCGTAACGGGTATGGGTATTGAATAAAAATGAAAATGAAAAAATTTATATCTTGTATTACGCTCGTTGTACTTGCCTTGGTCTCGCTGTTCATTTTCGCATCCTGCGGCACAGGCGACGAGACTACCGAAAATCTTCCTGCCGGAACCACGACCTTGTATGTTTACAACTGGGGAGAGTACATGGCTGACGGCTCGGAGGGTTCTCTCGATGTCAACGAAGCATTTGAAGAATGGTATTACGAAAACTACGGTGTAAAGGTTTCCGTTAACTACTCTACGTATTCGAGCAACGAAGACTTATATGCAAAGATCAGCAGTGGGGCTGTCAATTATGACGTAATAATCCCTTCGGACTACATGATCGAGCGTATGATATCCGAGGGACTGTTAGCTCCGCTTAACAAAGATAACATTACAAATTTCTCCAACATTGACGAAGCCTTTGTCGGAGATAACTGCGATTACGACCCCGGAAACGTTTACTCGGTTCCATATTTCTACGGAATGATCGGTGTTATCTACAATACCGAGTTCGTTGACGAAGAGGACTTAGGTAGCTGGGATCTGCTTTGGAACGAAAAATATTCGGGAAACATCCTTCAGTTCAACAATTCCCGTGACGCTTTCGGAACAGCACAGTACTATCTCGGTTACGATGTAAACACGTCTAC
>JAFPCR010000069.1 GCA_017390195.1 Clostridia bacterium
AGCATAACCGAATATGCACTCTCGCTCAAAAACGTAAAGCTTTGCGGATTCCACTGCCACGTTGGCTCACAGGTCTTTGATTCGGACGTATATATCAGAGCATCGAGCATAATGCTTGATTTTATCGCCGACATGAAAAAGCTCTACGGCTATGAGGCTGAGATACTCGACCTCGGTGGCGGATACGGCGTAAGATACACCGAGCAGGATCCTACGATCGACATTGTCGCAAACATCCGTCAGGTCGCAGAACACATAAAGAGTGTATGCGGAAAACTTAATATTTCCGTTCCGTCTATCAGATTTGAGCCGGGAAGAAGTATTGTTGCCGATGCGGGAATGACACTCTATACCGTTGGTACGATAAAGAAGATTCCGGGATATAAGAACTATGTATCGATCGACGGAGGAATGACCGACAACCCCAGGTTTGCACTTTACAGATCAAAATATACGGTAATTGCCGCCAACAAGGCAAATGACAAGTGTGACTTTGAATGCTCTGTTGTGGGGAGATGCTGTGAGAGCGGAGACATAATCGCAGAGGAGATAATGCTGCCCTCGGGCATGGAACGAGGGGATTGCATAGCGGTTCTGACTACGGGAGCATATAACTATTCTATGGCATCGAACTACAACCGTGTTCCACGTCCTCCGATAGTAATGCTTTACGGAGACCGTGATTATGTTGCGGTAAGAAGAGAGACATTTGCCGACGTATGCTCTTACGACGTATAAGAGCATGATTTGAGGCAGATGTCGGATATTTGCAAATTATGCAATAATTTGCGAAAAAACGGTATGATCTAAATGAAATAAAAACAGGCATTGCAAGCGCTGTGTAGCAGTTGCTGTGCCTGTTTTCTTTGTAAAATATGCATTTTTTGCATATTTTATGTATAAATATTCATTTTTAACAAAATCAAATTGCAACATCAACAATAGGCACGCCCTTTAAATACCGATATATTGTGCAAATAGCAGAAAAATTACAAATTTCAAAAAAACCATTGCATTTTTATGCAAAATTTAGTACAATTATGCTATCAAAAATAAGCGTACTGTACGGTGTGTTTCCGAAAATCGACAAATACATATCACCTGCCGAAATTTTTATTGCCGTCAGGGTACGTGTGGAGGTTTTATTATGAATAAAAAAGACATCAAAAAAGTAGTTCTTGCATATTCAGGAGGACTTGATACTTCGATCATCATTCCGTGGCTCAAAGAAAATTACAACAACTGCGAAGTAATAGCGGTTTCGGGAAATGTCGGACAGGCAGATGAACTTGAAGGACTTGAGGAAAAGGCTATCAAGACAGGTGCTTCTAAGATATATATAGAGGACATTACCGAAGAATTCGTAAACGATTGCATCATTCCTTGCGTTAAGGCAGGAGCAAAGTACGAGGAGTATATGCTCGGTACATCGCTCGCACGTCCAATCATCGCAAAGCGTTTGGCTGAGATCGCAATTGCAGAGGGTGCAGATGCTATCTGCCACGGCTGCACAGGCAAGGGAAATGACCAGGTTCGTTTTGAGCTTGCTATCAAGGCATACGCTCCCAATCTTCCTATAATCGCTCCTTGGCGTGAGTGGGATATCAAGTCACGTGACGAGGAGATCGAATACGCAGAAGCACACAATATTCCGCTTAAGATCAGCCGTGAGACCAACTATTCAAAGGATAAGAATATGTGGCACCTTTCGCACGAAGGACTTGATCTCGAGGATACAGGCAACGAGCCTTTGTACGAAAAGGAAGGCTTCCTTGAGATGGGCGTATCTCCCATCGATGCTCCCGATGTTCCCACATACGTAACTCTCGATTTCGAGCAGGGAACTCCCGTTGCGATCAACGGAGTTAAGAAGAGTGCAAAGGAGATCATTCTTGACCTCAACAAGCTCGGCGGAGACAACGGCATCGGTCTTTTGGACATCGTTGAAAACCGTCTTGTAGGTATGAAGTGCCGTGGTGTTTACGAGACTCCCGGTGGAGCGATCCTTTACTTCGCTCACAACTATCTCGAAACACTTTGCCTTGACAAAATGACCATGCACAAGAAGCAGGAGCTTTCTGTTTGCTTTGCAGACCTCGTATACAACGGACAGTGGTACACACCCTTGCGTGAGGCTCTCTCTGCTTTCGTTGATAAGACACAGGAACATGTTACAGGTAAAGTTAAGATCAAGCTTTACAAGGGCAACATGATAAAGGCAGGAGCATGGAGCGATTGGTCGCTCTACTCTGAAGAAATCGCTACATTCGGAGAAGACCACGTATACAATCAGGCGGATTCCGCAGGATTTATCAACCTCTTCGGTCTGCCGATCACAGTTCAGGCTCAGGTAAACGAGAAGAACAAAAACAAGAAATAAGATATAAACAAAAAAGGAACAGGAACGACCGATATGGAAAAAATGTGGGCAGGAAGAACTGCGGGAGCACTTGACAGAGAGGCAGACGATTTTAACTCCTCGATTCATTTCGATTCTAAAATGTATAAACAGGATATCTGCGGTTCGATGCAACATGCGGCAATGCTGGCGGCACAGGGGATCATATCTCTTCTCGACAGCAACACCATAATCGACGGTCTGCAGTCGGTGCTTGACGATATAGAAAGTGGCAAGATAGAGATAGACCTTGATGCCGAGGATATTCATATGTTCGTCGAGGCTGAGCTGACAAAGCGTATAGGCGATGTCGGAAAGAGACTGCACACGGCGAGAAGCAGAAACGATCAGGTCGCTCTTGATGTACGTATGTATCTGCGTGACGAGACCGAAAAGATAATCGGACTTGTTCTTGATACGATAGACGCAATACTCGAACAGGCAAAGGCAAATACAAACGATATAATGCCGGGATACACGCATTTGCAGAGAGCACAGCCGATCACGTTTGCTCATCATATCCTTGCATACGCAATGATGTTGACAAGAGATGTAGGTCGCTTAAAGGATGCCGTAAAGAGAATGAACTATTCTCCTCTCGGCTCCTGTGCCCTCGCAGGAACGACATATCCCATAGACCGCCGTTTTACCGCAGAAAGACTCGGCTTTGACGGAGTTACCGCTAACAGTATAGACGGCGTTTCCGACCGTGATTTTGCGGTAGAGCTGCTCAGTGCATATTCACTTATTATGATGCACCTTTCGAGATTCTCCGAAGAGATCATTCTTTGGTCAAGCTGGGAATTTAAGTTCGTAGAGCTTGACGATGCTTATACAACAGGCTCAAGCATCATGCCTCAAAAGAAAAATTCCGATATGGCTGAGCTGGTGAGAGGTAAGACAGGACGTGTTTACGGTGACCTGCTTGCACTTCTCACTACGCTAAAGGGACTGCCCTTGGCATACAACAAGGATATGCAGGAGGACAAAGAGGCGGTATTTGACGGTGTTGAGACCGTGGCAAAATGTCTGCGTGTTTTTGCACCCATGATCAGAACGATGAAGGTCATTCCGCAGAACATGTATGCGGCGGCTCAGCGTGGATTTATAAATGCTACAGACCTTGCAGACTATCTGACGAAGAAGGGAATGCCTTTCCGTGCGGCATACAAGACCGTCGGACAGATCGTTGCATACTGCATCTCGGGCGGTAAGGTGCTTGAGGATATGACACTTGATGAGTACAAGGGCTTTTCGGTTGACTTTGAAGATGATCTGTACGATGCGATCTCACTTGAAAGCTGCGTAAACAGAAGAATATCCGAAGGGTCAACAGGTCCGGTAGCTGTTGCAGCACAGATAGAGATCGTAACGGAGTTTTTGAAAAATGAAAAACACTAATAACTCAAAAAAGAAGATATTTATTGACGGCAGAGCAGGAACAACGGGACTTCGAATCTTTGACCGACTTGCTCTGATCATCGAAAACTCTGCCGCCGATATAGAGATAATATCGCTTTCCGAAGAAAAGCGAAAGGACACAGAGGAGCGTAAAAAGGCACTTAATTCGTGCGACATCGCTTTCCTTTGTCTGCCCGATGCCGCTGCCATTGAAGCGGTATCCATGATAGAAAACGAAGATGTTGTGGTAATAGACACATCAACGGCACACCGCACCAATTCGGGCTGGGCATACGGTTTCCCCGAGCTTGGTGAAAGCTTTGCGGAGAAGATACGTTCATCAAAGCGTATAGCAGTTCCGGGCTGCCACGCAAGCGGTTTTATCGCACTTGTATATCCGCTCGTTGAGAGCGGGATCATTTCGCCTGATACACTGCTTACCTGCCACTCGTTGACGGGATACAGTGGTGGCGGAAAAAAGATGATAGAGCAGTACGAGACAGACAAAACCGAAAGAGATGCTTTGCTTGACGCCCCCCGTCAGTACGGGCTTACACAGCAACACAAGCATCTTAAAGAAATGAAAGCTATCACCGGTATCAACAACGCTCCGATATTCTGCCCGATAGTAGCTGATTTTTACAGTGGCATGGAAGTTACCGTTGGGCTGTTCGCAAGTCAGCTTTTGCCAGGCAAGACTGTCGAGGACATAAAGCGTGTGTACTCGGAAAAATATAGAGGAAAGCTTGTAGCTTACAGAGAAAATACAGACGAGGAAGGCTTTATCTCCTCGGGTAAGCTCTCGAAAAAGGATAACATGGAGATCTCCGTGTATGGAAATGACGAGAGGATCATTTTGACGGCACGTTACGACAACCTCGGAAAAGGTGCGTCGGGAACTGCTATAGAGTGTCTTAATTCCGTGCTTGGCATAGCTCTTGATACGGGGCTTGATATTTGACGGACGGCACTCGGTCGTATAAAAAACAGGAAGGATTTTTGGATATAATGAAGGTTATTGAAGGTGGAGTATGTGCCGCAAAGGGGTTTTCGGCAAACGGAATACATTGCGGTATTCGCAAAAACAAAACGAAAAGGGATATTGCTCTTATCGTAAGCGAAAAGAGGGCAAATGCGGCAGCTGTGTATACGACAAATCTCGTCAAAGGAGCACCCTTGACTGTAACGAAGGCTCATATCTCTGACGGATATGCGACTGCTGTGGTATGTAACAGCGGTAATGCTAATACCTGCAACGCAAACGGAATTGAAATTGCCGAGCAGATGAGTGAGCTTGTCTCAAAGCACACAGGCATTGCGGCAAATGATGTCATCGTTGCTTCGACCGGAGTTATCGGCCAGCCTCTTGATATTGAACCTATTGCCGACGGCATGGCAGAGCTGGTCGCAGGTCTCGGAGACAACAGTGCAATTGCCGCTGAGGGTATTATGACGACCGACACAAAGCTAAAGGAAATTGCCGTAAGCTTCGAGATAGGCGGAGTGGAATGTCATATAGGCGGTATCGCAAAGGGTTCGGGAATGATACACCCCAATATGGCGACTATGCTCGTATTCATTACCACCGACTGTGCTATTACTACACCTATGCTTCAGAAGGCTCTTTCGGGAGATATTGCAAACACATTCAATATGGTGAGCGTTGACGGTGACACCTCAACAAATGATATGGTCACGGTTTTGGCAAACGGAATGGCAAACAACCGCACGATCGACTGTGAGGGCGAGGATTTTGACACCTTTATGAAGGCACTCAACACCGTTACGGTCTACCTCTGCCGCTGTATTGCAGGCGACGGAGAGGGTGCTACAAAGATGCTCGAATGTAAGGTTCGTGGAGGAGTCGATGTTCAGACGGCAAAGACTGTTGCAAAATCTGTTATCTGCTCGTCATTGACAAAGGCAGCTATGTTCGGCTCGGATGCAAACTGGGGACGTGTGCTTTGTGCGATAGGCTACAGCGGTGCTGATGTTGATGTAAATAAGATCGATGTAAGCTTTGAATCTTCAAAGGGAAGTATCCTTGTTTGCAAGAACGGAGCGGGAGTTGAATTTTCGGAAGAAAAGGCAAAAGAGATCCTGCTTGAGAGCGAGATAATAATTCACGTTGATCTTAACAGCGGCGATGCAGAGGCTACTGCATGGGGTTGCGACCTTACTTACGAATACGTAAAAATTAACGGAGATTACCGTACTTGATTTTTGATAAGTGAAAGGACATATTGAAAAATGAACATTTCAAATGCCGAACGTGCGAGAATACTCGTGCATGCTCTGCCATATATTCAGAAATATACAGGCAAGATAGTTGTAATAAAATACGGCGGAAACGCTATGATAAACGAAAAGCTCAAGGATTCGGTCATAAGAGACGTAGTTTTGCTTTCTTTGGTAGGAGTTAAGGTAGTCCTCGTTCACGGCGGAGGTCCTGAGATCTCCGAAATGCTCGAAAAGATCGGCAAGGAAGTAAAGTTTGTAAACGGTCTGCGTGTTACTGACAAAGAGACGATCGATGTCGTACAGATGGTACTTGCTGGTAAGGTCAACAAGAGCCTTGTAAATCTCATTCAGAACTGTGGCGGAAAGGCGATCGGTCTGTCCGGAATCGACGGTCACATGATCGAAGCCAAGATGAAGAACGAGCAGTTGGGATATGTAGGAGACATTACAGACATTAACATAGCCCCCATTCTTGATGTTATCGAAAAGGGATATATACCCGTTATTTCGACAATAGGCTGTGATAAAGACGGAAATACATACAATATCAACGCAGACACGGCTGCCGCAAGGATCGCAGGTAAGCTCCATGCAGAGAGCTTGATATCACTTACCGACATAGCCGGAGTTATGAGAGATAAGGATGATCCCGCTACTCTCATTCCCAAGATGAGCGTTAAGGAATCCGAAAAGCTTATCGCTGACGGAGTGATCGTCGGAGGCATGATCCCCAAGGTCGAGTGCTGTACGAATGCGATCAAGTGGGGAGTACACAAGGTGTTTATAATCGACGGACGTGTTCCTCACTCGATACTTATCGAGACGCTCACCGACGAAGGTATAGGCACGATGTTTGAGGGAGATGAGTGATTTTATGAATACCTTTGAAAACGATAAGGTCTATGTAGCAAATACATATGCACGTTTTCCCGTTGAGATATCGGGCGGTCACGGCTCGATCGTTTACGGCTCGGACGGAAAAGAATATATAGATATGGGAAGCGGAATTGCGGTAAATTCCTTCGGTATTTCCGACGGGGAATGGAAAGCGGCTGTCGAGGCACAGCTCGCTAAATTCCAGCACACATCAAACCTGTATTATTCAGAGCCTTGTGCAACACTTGCACGTATGCTCTGCGAACGTACGGGAATGAAGAAGGTCTTTTTTTCAAATTCGGGTGCTGAGGCAAACGAATGTGCGATAAAGGCGGCTCGCAAATACGGCGAGTTGAAGCACGGAAGCGATTGTTACACGATCATAACTTTGAAGAACAGCTTTCACGGCAGAACCGTAACCACACTTGCGGCAACAGGGCAGGATGTGTTTCATGAGCATTTCAAGCCTTTGACAGGCGGATTTGTCCATGCAACTGCCAATGATATAGATGACGTAAAACGACTTGTTGATGAAAACAACGTCGCCGCAATTATGTTTGAGCTTGTGCAGGGCGAGGGAGGAGTTAATCCTTTGAGTGCCGAATTTGTTGCGGAACTTGCAAAGCTCGCAGAGGAAAAGGATATACTGCTCGTAGCAGACGAAGTCCAGACAGGTAACGGAAGAAGCGGTATGCTCTATGCTTATATGAATTACGGTATCACACCCGACATAGTTACTACTGCAAAGGGACTCGGAGGAGGACTGCCTATCGGAGCAACGATGCTCGGAGAAAAGGTAAAGGATATATTTACCCCCGGTATGAACGGATCGACCTTCGGAGGAAATCCCGTGTGCTGTGCAGGTGCTATCAGCATTTTGAGTCGTATTGACGAGGCTCTGCTTTCAGATGTACGTGAAAAATCAGAATATATAAAAGCCGAGCTTGAAGGCTCTCAGGGCATTTTAGGTGTCAGCGGAATGGGACTTATGCTCGGTATCGAGACGGTCAAGCCCGCAAAGGAAGTTGTTGCAAGGTGCATGGAGCAGGGTGTGCTTGTTCTTACCGCAAAGACAAAAGTAAGGCTTTTGCCTGCACTCAACATTCCTAAAGCAGAGCTTGAACGTGCGATCGCCGTAATAAAGTCGGCGTG
This sequence comes from Clostridia bacterium, assembly GCA_017390195.1. Taxonomy (GTDB): domain Bacteria; phylum Bacillota; class Clostridia; order Oscillospirales; family CAG-272; genus RGIG1023. The sequence goes on from JAFPCR010000069.1 coordinate 8,069, forward strand.
TGCCGAGGAGTAACACGGCTCTAAAGCAAATTTTGAATGAAACGGAGATAATAAGATGGATCTTAAAGGAAGAGATTTTCTTAAGCTTCTTGACTTTACCAGCGAAGAGATCGACGGACTCATTTGCCTTGCGGCAGATTTTAAGGCAAAGAAAAAGGCAGGTATTCCACACAGAATTCATGAGGGAAAGAACATTGCTTTGATCTTCGAGAAAACCAGCACCAGAACCCGCTGTTCCTTTGAAGTAGCGGCACATGACCTCGGTATGAACGCTACATATCTCGACCCGTCAGGATCTCAGATCGGAAAGAAAGAGAGCATTGCCGATACCGCACGTGTACTTTCACGTATGTTTGACGGTATCGAGTACCGTGGATACGGTCAGGAGATAGTCGAAGAGCTGGCAAAATACTCATCTGTTCCCGTATGGAACGGACTTACAAACGAATTTCACCCTACACAGATACTTGCCGATTTCCTGACGATCAAGGAGCATTTCGGACGTTTGAAGGGTATCAACTTCGTGTACATGGGCGATGCCAGATATAATATGGGAAATTCGCTTATGGTTGGATGTGCGAAGATGGGGTTGAATTTCACAGCTTGTGCCCCCGAAAAATATTTTCCCGACGCCGCTCTTGTAGCAGAGTGCCAAAAGGTCGCAGAGCAGACAGGAGCAACGCTTCGCTTTGAAACCGATGTTCAAAAGGCTACAAAGGGTGCTGATGTTATCTGCACCGACATATGGGTGTCTATGGGTGAGCCGATAGAGGTATGGCAGGAGAGGATCGACGATCTGTCTCCATATCAGGTAAATTCGGCTGTTATGGAGAATGCGGGAAAACAGGCAATTTTTATGCACTGCCTGCCCTCATATCACGACCTAAACACAGCAGTCGGACGTGAGATGGGAGAAAAGTTCCACAGAGATGCAATGGAAGTAACAGACGAGGTCTTTGAAAGCTCTCAATCGGTAGTATTCGATGAGGCAGAGAACAGAATGCACACCATAAAGGCCGTCATGGCGGCAACGCTTTGATTTGGAAATATAAAAACAAAAACAGCACTTCACTGTGAAGTGCTGTTTTGTTTTTATATTATTTTACAAACTCACGGTAGATAGCATTCATTGCATTTTCAAAATCGTGTTCCTCGACTCCGAGAATGATGCTTATCTCACTTGAACCCTGGTCTATCATTCTGATGTTTATACCTGCGTTCGATACTGCGTTGAACACTCTTGCGGCAGTACCCTTTGCTTTGACCATCTTGCGACCTACAACGGCAACGAGTGCAAGCTCGTTTTCAAGCGATATATGGTCGGCTTTCGTAGTCTTTTCAAGCGATGCCATGATCTTTTCGAGCTTGTTTTCAATAGAAGTTGTCGAAACGACAACGCTCATCGTATCTATGCCCGAGGGGAGATGCTCGAAGGAAATGTCGTTGTCCTCGAGGATCTCAAGTACCTTTCGTCCGAATCCGATCTCTGAGTTCATCATATCCTTTTCTATGGTGATAACAGAGAAGCCTTTTTTACCTGCGATTCCTGTAATTATGCTGTCCGAAGCAGATACATCGTCTTCCGCCGAGGCAACTATCATCGTTCCGGGAGCGGCGGGATCGTTTGTGTTTCTGATGTTTATCGGAATTCTCGCACGTCTTACGGGGAAGATAGCATCTTCGTGCAGAACTGTCGCACCCATGTAGGAAAGCTCACGAAGCTCGTGATATGTAATGGTATCTATCGCACAGGGATCGCTTACGATCCTTGGGTCTGCCATCATAAAGCCCGAAACATCTGTCCAGTTTTCATACAGTGAAGCACCTGCGGCACGGGATACGATAGAACCTGTTATATCAGAACCGCCTCTTGAGAATGTCTTTATCGTTCCGTTGGGCATGATTCCGTAGAAACCGGGAATTACTGCATTTGCGTGTTGCTTTAACTCGTTTGAGAGAACCTCGTTTGTCTTTTCTTCGTTGAAAGTGCCGTTTTCATTAAAGAAGATAACATTTTCGGCATCGATAAAGTCAAAGCCGAGATATTTAGCAAGAATAAGTCCGTTGAGGTATTCTCCACGGCTTGCGGCATAGTCACGTCCGGAATTGTGGAGCATTGAATTTTTAACATATTCAAGCTCGCCCGAAATATCAAAATCTATTCCAAGCTCCTCAATGATAGAGAGATAGCGTTCACATATTTCGGAAAAGCACTCCTCGATATCTTCTTTTGCACGGATCAATTCATAGCAACGGTAGAGCATGTCCGTGACCTTTGTGTCAGCGGAAAAGCGTTTTCCGGGAGCAGAGGGAATTACATAAGCTCTCTCGGGGTCTGCCTTGATAATACTTGCAACCTGTTTGAAATGTTTTGCGTCGGCAAGGGAACTGCCGCCGAATTTTACTACTTTCATTGAAGAAACTCCTTGTGTTGATTATAATATCTTAATTTAAACCGTAAGTCTTATAACATTATATTCTTTTTTTTGTCAAAGTCAATATGTCACAGTCGAATTTATTAAAAAATTAAAGTCTTGCGAGATATTCCGATCAAGCATTTGCCGTTTCGTTTTGGTCGGAATCTGCGATATATCTGTTTGCCTGAGTGCTGAAAAGCTCATAATATCTGCCCTTTTTCTGCATAAGCTCGCCGTGTACGCCCTCTTCGATGATCTTGCCGTTTTCGAGGACGACTATCTTTGATGCGACAGTAGCACTTGACAGGCGGTGTGAGACAAAGATGGTGGTCTTTTCACGGCGAAGCTCATCGAACTGATTGAATATCTCCTGCTCGGCAATAGCATCAAGAGACGCTGTAGGCTCGTCGAGAATGAGTATATCGGAGTCGGAATAGAATGCACGTGCGATAGCAAGCTTTTGCCACTGACCTATCGAAAGCTCTGTGCCGTTTGCCTCGAAGAAACGCATGAGCGGAGTGTCGTAGCTGTCCGGCAGTCTGTTTATATAATCCTCGGCATTGCTTTGACGTGCCGCTTCACGTATTTCTTCGTCGTTCATCTCACGGTCGATGTTTCCGAAATGTATGTTTTCCTTGACCGTAAATGCGTATTTTCCAAAGTCCTGGAATATTATTCCGAAAAGCTTGTATAATTGATTTACGTCATAGTCACGAATATCCTTGCCGTCGAGCAATATGTAGCCCTCAGTGGGATCGTAAAGCCTCGTCAAGAGCTTTATGAGCGTCGTCTTTCCCGAGCCGTTAAGACCTACAAGGACAACAGTCTCTCCTGGTCTGAAATGCAGATTGATATTTTTCAAAACGAATCTGTCGGACTCCGGGTATTTGAACGAAACGTTGACAAAATCAATAGTGTGAGGCTTGCCGTAGCTGACAGCTTCGGCAGGCTCTACCTTCGGGACAAGATTCTTTTCTTCGTTCATAAAGGAGATGAGGTTCTTTATGAACAGCGTTCCCTCGTACACATACGATGAGTTGTTAATAAGTGACGAGAT
>JAFPCR010000070.1 GCA_017390195.1 Clostridia bacterium
CCTGTGTGATAATATCCGTCATGCCAAACCTCAGCGGTCTTTTCGTCGTCGTTGTAATAGCCCTTAAAGAGTCCGCAGGGAACATAGTTGTCTGTTTTGACAACGATCTCGCCGGGTTCACCGATAGCGGCACTCTTGCCGTTAGGTGTAAGCAGGTCGATATCGTATGTCGGAACGGGTCTGCCCATCGAGCCTATCTTGTGGGTAGCACCCGTGAGGTTTCCTATCATCATGGTGCTTTCGGACTGACCGAAGCCCTCCATGATGTGAAGTCCCGTCGCCTTTTCGAATTGGCGGTAGATCTCGGGGTTGAGAGCCTCGCCCGCCGTAGTCATGTGCTTTATCGACGAGAGGTCGTATTTTGATATGTCCTCCTTTACCATCATGCGGAGCATGGTGGGTGGAGCACAGAATGTAGTAATATTGTATTTTGCGAACATCGGAAGAATGTCTGCGGCGTTGAAGCGGTCAAAATCGTAAACGAAGGTCGCCGCCTCGCACATCCACTGACCGTAGAGCTTGCCCCAAAGAGCCTTTGCCCAGCCCGTGTCCGAGATAGTGAAGTGAAGTCCGTCGGGGTCAACGTTGTGCCAATATTTTGCGGTATGGAAATGACCCAACGGATATTTATAGCTGTGAGCGGCGATCTTGGGATAACCCGTCGTTCCCGATGTGAAGAACATGAGCATCGTGTCGTCGCCGCAGGCGGTGTCGTCGTCACGCTTGAAGTGTGTGCTGAAAAGCTCTGACTCGCTGTCAAAGTCGTGCCAGCCCTCACGTGCTCCGCCTACCAATATCTTATGTAGCAGCTGTGGGCATCTGGATGCGGCGATCTCTGCCTGATGTGCGGTATCTCCCTTTGCTGTGCAGAGGATAGCACTGACCCCTGCGGCATTGAAGCGGTATTCAAAGTCATGGTCGAGCAGCTGGCTCATTGCGGGAATAACTATCGCACCTATTCTGTGCAGACCGAGTATCGCATACCAGAACTGATAGTTGCGTCCGAGGACGAGCATTACACGGTCGCCCTTTTTGATGCCGAGCGATTTAAAATAGTTAGCGGCACGGCAGGACGCCTTTTTGATGTCCCTGAACGTGAAGCTGCGTTCGGTCTTGTCGGCATCGATATGCAAGAGAGCTCTTTTGTCGGGGGTCTGTGCGGCTATCTCGTCTATGATGTCGAATGCAAAGTTGAATCTGTCGGAGTTTTTGAATCTAATCGAGGTCGGAGTGCCTTTCTCGTTTTCTTTAACATCGACAAATCTTCTCCAGACACGATTGCTTTCGTCATATACAGGTCTTTGGGCAGGTGCTTTTTGTTCTGTCATCGGATAAGCACGTGTCTCTTTCTTTGCAAGCTCGGGGATCGGTTCGCCCGACGGATTCAGGACTATTGCGTAGAATATACAGTCACAGCCGTCAACGGCGATCATTCCGTGAGGAGTCGAGCTGTCGTAATAGATACTGTCTCCGGGGCCGAGTATCTCCTTATGCTCACCCACCTGTACCTTGAGCTTACCTGTCACGACGATATCACATTCCTGTCCCGAGTGAGTCGTCAGCTCTATATCCTTGTGTTGAGCCTCCTCGCTGTATTCCGAGCAGACGTAAAGCGGTTCTGCGATACGGTTACGGAAGGCGGCAGCGAGGTTAAAATATGTCATACCGTGAGCCTGCTCTATCTTCTGACCCTTTCCGCAACGGGTGAGGGTGTAGGATTCAAGTGTCGGGCTTCGTCCTTCGATAATATCGGTAACGTCAACATTAAAGGCGAGAGCACAGCGGTATATGAACGCAAAGTTGAGGTCTGACGCTCCGCTTTCACATTCGAGGTATTCAGATTCGCTCACTCCGGTCTTGAGAGCCATTTCGGCAACTGTAAGACCTTCGATCTCACGAAGCTCACGGATACGCTTCGACATTTCTTTAATTTTGTAATCGAGTCCGTTTATGCTGGGCATAATTTTTCTCCTTTCGGGGTTTGAGTTTTTGTCTGCCTTGGGGAGAG
>JAFPCR010000014.1 GCA_017390195.1 Clostridia bacterium
ATATCGGCATCAAAGAGCCTTTCGTCAGCGGAAAGCTCAAACTCATCCGTACTTCCGAGTCTCAGCTCTTTGAGACGCTCAAACAGCACCGTATAAACGCTCGGACTGACTTTTCCCATATCGGGGAAGTCTATTGCGTAGTTTACGATAACTTTTTCAATTTCCTTTATGCTCTCCGATTCGGAGATCTCTGAGGCGATCGCACCTAACGTAAATTTCTGACGCAGTTTGGGGAAGAACTTATTTAAAAATCTGTATTCTTCGGGTATCTGCATCTCACCCGAGTCGATAAGCTCCTGCTCGGCATCGATCTGAGCCTGACAGAGTGCAACGAATTTCAGAACGCTGTAATTCATACCGCTGTCAACAGTATAGACGGCAGGCTCTTCGGAGTCGGAGAGGTCTTCGATCTTAAGGGCTTCTTCGGTCTTGGCAGTCTCGGTGCTTTCGTTGCTTTCCCCGATCTGCGGCTGTCCGACATCGTCCCTTACCTTTTCGACGTTGTCAAGCTCGGCGTTTTCTTCTGAGATCGAGGGAGCGAGCAATATCCGCTCGATGCTTTTCATCAATGCCCGAAAGGCATACTCGTAGTAGGGTGTCTTTGCGAAATCAAGAGAGAAAACGCTGTTCAGTGTACGAACAACGCCACCCGACATAACGCCCAGCTCGCTCATGTCCGATGCCTCGATAAGCTTGTCGGTAATGTTATAAAGTGAGGCTATCTTCATTCGGTTTTCACGTTCGGATTTAAAATATCCGTCACGCCAACGAAGGACGGCTTCGGTATTATCCTCGTTTACGGCAAGATTTCCGTGGCTGTCGAGTTCAAATCCGTTTCGACGCCAGACATCGACCAATGCGAGCTTTTGTGCAGTCGAATCGAACTTCTTTTTGGTGTAGTCGGAGTAGTCTATATCAATGTTGTTACTGTGTGTCAGCAGAGATATCTCGGAGTCGATATTGTTTATTGCGGCAAACAGAGAGTCGTAATCTCTGAAGGCGTCGAAATATTTATCTATCTCGTGTTCCTTTTCTGATTTTTCGGCAATAGCCGCCCTGATCCTGTCGACGATCGAGCAGACCTTTGCGAAAGCGAGCGAATATACTGCGGCGGCACGTGATGTACCGCTTCCTATAACATCCGCACAGTAGGCGGCATGGGACTCAAATTTCGGCAGAGAAGCCATTACCGTTTCGTTTATGCGAATGCCTGAGAGGCGGTCGCTCTTTTCTATAGCCGCTTCAAGCTCGGGAATGGATGAGCCGCTGAAGATGCTCATAAGGTATGCGATCTGTGTTTCGTTGTCGCCGATAAAATCATCGAGGTCGAGCAGATTTAATTTTGATGTATCGAGAACAGGCACGCTCTGCTTACCCTCGCCACCCAAATGGTAGCGTTCAAGACGGGAGCATATGTTTTTGGGAAGCTCTATGCGTTCGCCGTAATAGAGGCAGTTTCCGATATACTTCATAACGAAGTCCGAAAGCAGCGTGTCATTTCCCAGCTTTTCGGCACGGAAGAAGTCGAGAAGATTCATAAAGTTTAGCTTTGATTCGTACTTTCCGCAAAAACGCTCATATCTGTTAAAGAACAGATTGCGTTCATAATCCGAAGCGTCGATTATGAAATCGAGCATCGCCTTTCCGTCGTCGGGAGTTCCGAGATCAAGGTTTTTGTAGCGACTGCTGTTGTCGGTATCGTCATGTGATTCGCCGATAAACACCGTGCCGTGATCCGACAGAGATCTGTTTCCGTATGAGTAGACCGAGCTTCTGACGGGAACTGTCACGACTGTGTACTCCGAGGCATGCTTTTCAAGCATATGCAGACCCGATAGCAGGCAGGCGGAATACGAAAATCGTGCCGTAACGTTGAGCCTGCGATATATCTCACTCAAAAGATATCTTGCAAAAAAGCGGTATTCGCCGTCCGACATAGAATCGGCACGGATCGCTATGACGGTCTTTCTGCCCGAATAGAGGCGTTCGAGTATTTCGTACCATTCGTCTCGGCTCGGAAGCTTCGACGAAAAGTCTGAGCAGAGTCTCTCGGCATTGCTTTTTATGTATCGTTTATGTTCAAGCTCGGGAAGCTCATATCCGTCGACGGCATGTTCTATCTGCTCACGTGTTGCAAAAGAGAGAAAGAAATCAGAAAAGAAGCTTTCGTCGGACAGATAATCTCTATCCGTTTCCTCGAATATAACATGGTCAAAACAGCCTTTAAGTCTGTCCGAATCCGAAACAGAGAAAAGCTTGTCGAAAATGACCTTTATCTTGCCATGCGACGATTGGCAGGCATGAAAGGATACGGCGATATCCGAGTCACTTCCGAAAGCAGAGCTTTCCTGCGAGGTGCAGAGTTCCGACTTGCGGAGATATTTTTGAACCGATGTGTCGGGGGACGGGTAGGAATATACTATTCCGTGACCGTTATTTCCCCAAATGTATTGCATTTTAATTGAGCTTGGTGCCACTTGTGTGTCTCCTTTCGCTATCATTAAATATCGGCGTAGAACTGCGTCTGTACGCTGTGTTCAAAATCACTCTTGCAGTCGGGGAGCAAGCCCTCACGGCGAAGAATGTAGAGTATTACCAGACCTACCATATACGGTGATCTTACGGGTGAGGGTGCGGTTGTTGCCTCTCCGTCACCGTCGGTCTCCGTGCCTTGCGACAGGATCTCACATTCGGGTGATATACCGAAATATGCGGGTTCGAGCTGTTCCCACATGCTCATCGAGCGGTTGATAAAGAAGTTGAGATATTGAATAAGAAATACCTTTGTTCTGAAATTTATCGTCTCCCACGGAGTGTCGTGCCAACCATTTTGGTCGAAGATGTCATTTTCGGAATATCTTTCGATAAGCTCGCACATATTCTGTGCCAAGGGAAGATGTCTGTACAGCTCGATATTGTTTAAGATGACCGACACCGAGCGTACCGTCTTATATGCGGCACTTTGCGAGAGGGCAACGCACTTTCCGAAATCGTGAAGTAGGTCGGTGCAAAGCGAGCTGTCCGAAAAATCCCCTTCGGCACAGGGAAGCAGGCGACCGTTCGGGATAAAGCAGACGAAGTGACTGCATTGGCAGATGAGCTGCTTTCGGCGGTTGTCGAGTTCTATGTGTTCTGCGTCTGTCTTGAGATATGCGGGGGATTCGGTCGGGATATCGACAAAGGTTATAAGCGTAACGCCCGAACGCAGTGTCAGGATAGGCGACTCGGGATCGATAGCAGCAACCCCCTCGCCTGACAGCGAGTCAATGACGAAGCCGTTGACGCTTGCATCGAACGGCGGTCTTGCATCGTATCTGACGGTCTTGAGCAGTCCTTGCAGAAAGCTCGTCTTAGAGTCCTTTTCCTCGCCCAACATTCCGACAAATACCGAGCGGTAATGCCCGAATTCAGCCGAAAGCACACGATGGCACACAGGACAGCATTTAGGTATCTTTACGACACTTCCGTCATCACGCACAGCGAGCAGAGCATCGGGGATGGCCGCTCCGTTCGTGTCGCCGTATACGGTAAGATTGAGCCTTATGCGTATACGTATCTTGCTCTCACGGTTCTTCCAGATAAAGCAGAGCAGGCGAAGCATAAGCTCACTGCAAATATTTTCTCCGCTCATTGAGTCAAACTCGGTATCCGACCCTTCAAAGCATTTGTTGAAGATATTCCTCAGATCGTTTATACGTTCACGTCCGAAAACATTTTCTCCTCTGCGTCGGTTCTGTGCGGCATGCACGATACTGTTGAAGAACACGTCGCAGTCACCGTCTATAAATCTGCCTATGTAAGATACGATAGTCTTACAACTGACTTCGAAGGGCATAAATGACGAATCGGTGACACTTCCACCCTCGGCATATGCGAAATTCTCGGAGCTTTTGGCTATGTCCTCTTCGTCTATGTAGTATTTGAAACGAAAACGCTGGTTTTCGTCTATGATGTAAGAATCCTTTATCAGAGGCTCTATAAAGTCGGAAAAATCGAATGCAACATCACGTGCGATGTACCTTTCGCCGCATTTAGGGCATATTATATCGTGCATTCGTGTCGCCTCCTTTTTCTCCGATATTTGATGGAAATGATGAAAATGTTAATATTTAATCAAATTATATCACAAATATGTAAAGCTGTAAAGAAAATAATTGCCCAACACCGAATTTTGACGAATAAAATGTTTGTTTTGCAAGACTTTGTGCAAATAATTTTACATTTTCTTTGACAAATGATAAGTTGTTTGATATAATACGAACATGGACATTTTTTGAAAGCAAATTTTTGCCGACATTCGGCTTGGAGGATAACCGATATCATGCTGTTGTATAATTCACTTACACACAAAAAAGACGAATTTGTTCCCATTGTGGCGGGAAAGGTAGGAATGTATACCTGCGGACCTACCGTCTATCACTTCGCGCACGTGGGAAATCTCCGCACATACATCATGGAGGATATTCTTGACAGATATCTGCGTTACAGCGGATACGAGGTCAACAGAGTTATGAATATAACAGATGTCGGACACCTATCGAGTGACGGGGATACAGGCGAGGACAAGATGGTCAAGGGTGCAAAGAGAGAGCATAAGACGGTTCTCGAGATCGCCAAATACTACACCGACGCATTCTTTGAGGATTGCCGTAAGCTCAATATAAGAATGCCCGACCATGTTCAGCCCGCTACTGAGTGTATAGACGACTTTATTCGAACGATAGAATCATTGCTCGAAAAGGGATATGCCTACGAGGCAGGGGGAAATATATACTTTGATACCTCAAAGCTGAAGCAGTATTACGTTTTCAACGACTTCAAGGAGGAAGACCTCGCAGTAGGTGTTCGTGAGGGAGTCGAGGAGGACGGAAACAAAAAGAACAAAAACGACTTCGTTCTTTGGTTTACAAAGTCAAAGTTTGAGGATCAGGCACTTAAATGGGATTCGCCGTGGGGCGTCGGATACCCCGGTTGGCATATCGAATGCTCCTGCATAAGCATGAAGTATCTCGGAGAGCATCTTGATATTCACTGTGGCGGTATAGATAACGCATTCCCGCACCATACAAACGAGATCGCACAGAGCGAGGCTTATCTCGGACATAAATGGTGTAATTGGTGGGTTCATGTTCTGCACCTCAACACCTCGGGCGGAAAGATGAGCAAGTCCAAGGGAGAGTTCCTGACGGTATCTCTGCTTGAAGAAAAGGGATATGATCCCATGGTGTACCGTTTCTTCTGCTTGCAGTCGCATTACCGCAAATCGCTGGTGTTCACATATGAAAACCTCGATAATGCGAAGATCGCATACAACAAGCTTATCGCAAGGATCGCCGCAATAAAGGACGATGGAAGCGAGATCGACCAAAATGCCTTTGCCGAATGCAAAAAAGCATTTACCGATGCTCTTGATAACGATATAAACACATCGCTTGCCGTAACGGCACTTTACGATGTCCTCAAGGCAAAGACGAATAACGCAACGAAGTTGGCTCTTATTGCCGATTTTGACAGCGTTCTTTGCTTGGATCTGCTCAAAAATGCAGAAAAGGTCAGAGCAGAGGCTGAAAGCTCACAGACCGTTTCGGCGGCAGAGAACAGCGACGACCCGTTCGTAGCAGAAATACTTGACCTGATCGAGCAGAGAAAGAAAGCCAAGAAGGAAAAGAATTACGCCGAGGCAGACCGTATTCGCAATTATCTTGCAGGAAAGGGAGTTACTTTGATCGATACCCCTCAGGGTACAGATTATAAGCTGAACTGATCGTTTGGATTATGAAGGGATTTTTTAAAAAATACCGTGAGATCATAATGTATCTCATCTTCGGCGTGCTGACTACGATCGTCTCATGGATACCGAGATTGGCGATCACGTGGATCGTCAAGAGTGCATTTGAACTGCAAGAAACAGACGTTGCATATTTTGTTACCTATACTGTCGCAATCTCGGTAGGTTGGGTAGCAGCAGTTATCTTCGCATTTTTTACGAATAAGAAGTTCGTTTTCGAAAACAAGGAACAGGGCACAGCGGCTGTAAAACAGTTCTGGACGTTTACGGCATCGAGAGTCGCAACGCTTATGCTCGACCTCGCAGTTTCAAATTTGTTTGTGCTGTTGCTCAATGGAGTCGGATTTGGCGGCTTCGTTATAGAAAACCCGATAAAGACGCTCAACGTAGACTCAACACTTATCTCGACGTTGGTAGCCGCAGTGCTTGTCGTTATCGGAAACTATGTATTGAGCAAGATCTTTGTATTTAAAAATAAAGACAAGGACGATACGGCAAACACAAATTCGTAAGTCGCAAAAAGCTCAAATAATAAAAACAGGGCAGGATCACAATGCCAAAAAGACCGAGTTTCTCTTGAAACTCGGTCTTTTTATTTTGTATAGAGCTGTCTGCCATTTAACAATTCGGCAAACTTAATTATTTATTTGCGATAAGTAGCACACAAAAGATTGGATTATTTGTATTTTATATCTGTACCGATAAATCCAACGTTTGCAAAATCCTTCGGATTTGTTCTTATGATATAATCGATGTATGAATCAATCAAATTTGCTGTAAAGATATAACCCATCGGATTCATATGCCCATGCAAAAAATACTTTTCTCTGAATTCTTCATCATATATAGGACCGTACTTGTAGAGGTCTATCACATAAGAATTCTCAAAGTGCTCTGCGAGAGCATACAAAGCATCTCTCACACCCTCAGCTTTGGCTTTGTCCTTTCTGTTACCTTCATTAGGAAACGTGACAAAAAAGAATTTTGCATCGGGGCTGATTTCCTTGTATTTTCTTATTATTTCAGCATAGTGACTGATAAACGGTCTTTCCTCGGGAAAATCGGTTTTAGTGATATCCTCTGCTTTCCCGATCGTTCTGTTCCGATTACAGATGTCGTTAACACCTAAAGCAATAACATATGCCTGACAAGCTTTTTCTTTATCCCAAAAACCGTTTTCTCCGGCAAAATTATCAAGATACCATTTAGCTGTCATTCCTCCTCGGGAAAAATTATATGCGACTAATCCATTTTTTCTTGCAATATATTGTCCCCAAGAATAAGCATACAAATCGTGATAACCGTGCTCTCCATTAGCGTCTACCGTCTCGAACTCGCCGGATGAAAGACTGTCACCAATAAAAGCTATCGTTCGGAATATTGACGTATTACTGTAAGCACCAACAAAAGTTTCCAAAGGTTTTTCTTTTATCAAAATTATTCACCCCTATCAATATTTTGCATAATCATTGATTTCGTTGTAACAAAATCCGCCCGAATTTCTTCGGGCGGATAATTTCTGTTTTATAAATCTAATTACTTAGATTAGCCCTTAATAGCTGCCTGAGCTGCTGCAAGACGTGCGATCGGTACTCTGAAGGGAGAGCATGATACGTAGTCAAGGCCGATCTGGTGGCAGAATTCAACAGATGTGGGGTCACCGCCGTGCTCACCGCAGATACCTACATGGAGGTTCTTGTTTACGGGTCTGCCGAGGGTTACTGCCATATTCATAAGCTTACCTACGCCGGTCTGGTCGAGCCTTGCGAAAGGATCGTTCTCGAAGATCTTTGTATCGTAGTAAGCGTTCAGGAACTTACCTGCATCGTCACGGCTGAAACCGAAGGTCATCTGTGTCAGATCGTTGGTACCGAAGGAGAAGAAATCTGCCTCCGTGGCGATCTGGTCTGCGGTAACAGCGGCTCTGGGAACTTCGATCATCGTACCCACCAGATACTTCATATCCAGTTCGG
>JAFPCR010000071.1 GCA_017390195.1 Clostridia bacterium
AAAATCCTAAAATAACACAAAGGGGACTTCCATAAAGTCCCCCTTTCTTTTTTCAAATTTTGATTTGTAGGGGAGTGATATGCCGCCGAAGGCGGCGTGATATGGCTCGCGATGTTCGCCGTGATATTGTTCGCTACGCTCACAGTGATATTCTATTCACCCTTGTAGCTTCAAACGCGCGAAGCGCATATCACTGCCGAAGGCAATATCACGCACGAAGTGCATAGAACTCGACGTAGGCGAATATAACTGAAAAACTCCATCTTGCTTGCAAGATGGAGTTTTTCTGGCTGCGGCACTAGGATTCGAACCTAGGTAATGCTGGAGTCAGAGTCCAGTGCCTTACCGCTTGGCGATGCCGCATCAATTTAACGTTGTTCATTATATCAAATAACTTTTCGTTTGTCAATAGGAAAATTTAAAAAATTTTCCTATATTTAAAACATACTCAAAATCTTCCGTTATGCCCTTCTTAAAGGGGCTTTTTTATTATTGCCCCTTTATCTTCTTTGCATACTCCATTGCCGCTTGTTCTGTTTTGTTTTCTCCGTATGTATAATACTTCTTACCCATTTTTATTATATCGTCGGGAAGATACTGCTGTTTCACATAGTGGTTCGGGTAGTCATGCGGATACTTATATCCTTTATATAGCGGACTTTGCAGGTGGCTCGGCACTTCTTCCCCGAGACCTGCCTCGACATCGGCGAGGGCGGACAGTATTCCTGTTTCAGCCGAGTTTGATTTGGGGGCTGTTGCAAGCACTATTGCGGCGTTTGCAAGCGGTATCCTCGCCTCGGGCATTCCAAGCTCCTTTGCCGATTCACAGCAGGCACGTGTTATCGCCGCCGCCATGGGATACGCAGGCCCAATATCCTCAGACGCTATGACCTGCATTCTTCGACAGACCGAGATCAGTTCTCCGAACGACAATAGCTTTGCAAGATAAAAGAGTGCGGCATCGGGGTCTGACCCTCTTATCGATTTTTGCAGAGCCGACAGCAGATCGTAATGTGTATCGTCGTTGAAATTTCCGCCTTTGGGATTAAAAAGATCTATTCCCTCTGCCGAAAGCTCGTTTTCGGTCGCCCAATATGCTCCCTCAAGCAGCACTATCGAATGTCTGACATCGCCACATGCACACCTTGCGATATATTCAAGGGTTTCATCATCGGCGGTCTTTTCGGTCTTATTATCCGAATTGAGATGATCAAGAGCATGGCGAAGCACTGGCAGGCAGTCTTTCGGGTCTACGGGCTTGAATTCAAAGAGTGCCGAGCGTGAGATTATGGCATTATATATATAAAAATGAGGATTCTCGGTAGTAGAAGCGATGAGCGTAACTCTGCCGTCCTCTATATATTCGAGCAGTGCCTGCTGTTGCTTGCGGTTAAAATACTGTATCTCGTCTATATAGAGCAGTATACCGCCCGAGCCGAAAACGTTATCTGTCTGTGCGAGAATGTTCTTTACGTCCGAGACAGATGCCGTCGTGGCATTTATGCGGTGGAACACCATGCCTGAGGATCTTGCAACTATCTCGGCGGCGGTGGTCTTACCTGTACCGGGAGGTCCGTAGAATATCATATTCGTGACTCTTTTTGCGTTAAGCATTCGGCGAAGTACGCCATTTTCGCCGAACAGATGCTTTTGACCGACTATCCCGTCAACATCCTTCGGTCGCAGAATATCTGCCAGCTGTTCGTTTTTCATCGGTAAGATCACCCCGTTCCAAGTCCGAATTTATATATTACTTATATCATTTTTTGCGAGTTCTGTCAATACCCCTCTCCGCTCGGACAGTGCCTTTACATAATCCTCTCTTTTCTCCATAAGTGCCTGAATGGCTGTATCGAGTGCATATTCCGAGAAGTTGTCTGCACAGATGACACGAGGGTGGTTTGAATATTCGGCAAAGGACGAGAGCTTGGGGTCATCGGATATGCCGAGTGCTGGAATTGATGCACACGACGAAAAGACGAGCAGGTGCATACGCATAGTAAGTGCAAACCTTGCTCTTTCGAGCAGAGACACCGTCATCGACGGAGTAAGTCCGACCAAAACGACACCTCTGTTCATCTCATCACGGACACGTCGACTCACATCGAGGTCTGCTGAGGGTTGCATTGGCAAAAACACGGGAGTGACATTGAAATTATCACAAACTCTGTCGAGTGCAGAGCATATCTTGCTGTCGGGCAAGCACCCGTCACGGAGAGCCACGACGGCAAAGCTTCCGTCTATCTTCGGAAAATCGGGGCTTTTTTCTGTTAATATTGCAGGATCTGCACTGACCGACAGCTTTGTATGATCAACACCGATGCTTTCAAGGAATGCAAGCTCTTCCTCTGAACGCAGACTGATATAGTCGGCATTTTGCAGCACCTTTGCGACCTTTTTGCGTGAACGCAGGCTTTTGAGCGGACCTATGCCATTTGCGTAAACTACTGTTTTTGCCGAGCATTTGCGTGAGAGCCTGAGCAGAGCGAGGTAATAATTGAGCGAGCGTTTTCCGCTCAGATCCTGAAGCAAAGCACCCCCTCCGCTCACAAACACGTCTGCACGTCTCATCTCGTGTATGACCGAAAAAGGGTTAAATCTCGATGCACAACGGACTCCGTAATGTCTTTCGGAGAGTCTCGGGTTATGGGCAAGGACGGTGACATATTTTTTCGGGAGCATTTCGAGCATCGAGGTAAGCACAGAATCGTCACCTGCGTTTCCGTAGCCGTAGTAACCGCCGATAAGGATCCTGCGTTCTGCCATGACACTGCGGTAGACCTCTTCCGTGCGTTTTGCCATATCCGATATTGAATGATTCTGCTTGACGTACTCACGCATTTTCAAGCTTTTGAGGCTCTCACCACCCTCCTCTGTCATTCGGCAGAGCGACATAATGTCGGCATACAGCCTGTCCGACGTGGGCAGAGGATTATTTCTGCAACAAAAATTGCTTTTTTCGGCATCGGGCAGCTTATCACCGTTCAAGATACCAAGATATCCCTCATTTCCCGAAAGTATCACAGGAACGTCACACGACATCGCTTCAAGTGCCGCTCTCGACACTCCGACAAAAATATCGGCTTCCTTTAAGACAGTGGCAACGTCATCGCAGTCTCCGAGAACATTTACGGCAGGGATATTTCTGCCCGTCAGACCGAGCTTTACGTTTGCATCGTCGGCGAGCCGACGTATCCTTTCAAGCTCACTTCCCCCTCCTACGATGTGAAATGAAACATTCGGATAAAAGGCGGCTATATTCGGGGCGATAAAGCAGATAAGCTCGGCGGTAAGCGAGCAATCCGAGTCAAGACGGCTGACGAACACGACATTTATGCTTTTACCGTTTCTGCTTTTTCCGAAAACCAAGCTATCACCGCTCCGAGCAGAAAGCTCCTGCACGAAAAGGCAGGTGACGTACTCTTCCTCCCCGCCTATGTCCTTCGGGCTGAACAGCTCTGTGTCCACGCCGTTTCCTATGACAGTTATCTTTTCGGCTGTAAGCGAAAAATCCGATATGAGCGAGCCTTTGATATCCTCGCTGACGGCAACAGTCCTGTCTCCCCAAACAGATGCACGGTCATAGATGCGGTTCCTTTGATAGAGTGCGTGTGTCGTCACGACAAGGCGAAACTTGTGCCTTTTGTGCAGTATACCGCATATGAATGCAGTTATTCTCGTGTGTGCGTGAACGATATCGGGGCGAAACGATCTGATTATCTTCTTCATCTCGGAAAGTGTTTTGAACGATCCTTTTACCGAACGGTTGACCTCTGTAAGAGCAAAAAAAGATGCTCCACAGCTCTCTATCTCGGCACATAGCCTGCCCGACTCGGCGGCAACGGCTACCTTGTGTCCCTTAGCCGTAAGTGCGGCGGCAAGCGAACAAACGTGCGTTTCCGCTCCCCCCGATTCAAGTGACGAAATAACAAGCAAAATCTTCATCTTTGACCGTCCCCTTTTTATGATATGTAAAAGGCTCTTTTAACCGAACGAAAAATTTTTCACCGAAACGAAGATCTCATTGCCCGAAAGCTTTGCCTCTATATGTTTTGGTATCGGGGTATCGCCACAACAGTCAAGCGTTATTTTGCAATATTCATTACTGTCATTACTGCTCGGCCGAACGAGTGTAACACAGGTCTCATTGCCGTCCTCGCTCTTTTCTGTCTTATCGACCTCGCCGTCAAAGGTAAGGCTTTCGGCTAAAGCGAGCCAGCCCGATACATATGAAACCATATTTTCAATATCCTTTTCCGAATATTCCTCTCCGCCTATCACTACCTTATTCTCACCGCCGACGCACGCAAGCTTTATTCCCGAAAGGCTCTCGGGCGAAACAAAGGTAAGTGTATGATCCCTTATGTGTTTTTCGGTATCATCTTGGCTTTCGTTTTGCGTTTTTGACGTGACAGACAGAACTGCCGAGATCTCACTTCCATTGACCTTTCCCACAAGACTCGCCGAAAAAGCCGAGACTTGATACTTCAAATGATCTATACTCCCATTCTCTCCCCGACATGCCGTTGCAGTCAGGCAAACGGATATACAAACTATTGTTAAAAACAGAGCTTTGCAGAAAATATGGATATTCTTCATTATTTTTCTTGTCGCCTTTCTACCATAGTGTGTGAAATTTTTGTCTCTTTATACACTTTATTTTAATGGATTCTTGCAATTTTTGACCTACTATGCTACAATATTCGTATAGCCGATTCTAACTCCACGAAAGGAACGCTTAAATATGAAAAAAACTCTTTTCCGTACTTCATTACTGCTCATATCAGCAACTCTTCTGCTCTGCATCTTCCTTATCGGATGCTCTTCGTCCGATAAGCCGGCAGACAGGAATTTTATACAGTCTGTCTCGATCTCCGAGAACCGAGAGTCTATCGAGATCGTTGCACGTTTTACTCCGTCTTACGCAAAATCCCGCCCCGATTCGTCGGTCTTCCTTCTTGAATTTTCCGCAGACGAGGTCGAGGGAATATCCTCGTCGGCTGAGTCGGGCGGTCTATCTCAATATTTAAGCGGAGATAACAAGAAAACTCCTCTGCTTTCGCACGATGCCGCAGAGAAAGCGGTCTTTACAATTCCCGCAAAGGACGGCGTTCGCAGCCGCCTCTATTCCGCATTCCTTGTCGTTGAGTATGATGAATCGGGCAAATTAGTACCCCTGACAGATGTTTCGTATGTGACTAACGCCGATTCTCTTGCCCCCAAAACAAACGAGGACTTTTCGGCAGACACAGACTCGATAAAAGGTCTTATCACCGATTCGGCTCCGATTGCACAGAGCCTCGGTGCTTCCTCCACAGTCATTGACGTGTCATACACCGACTTCATAAAAGCATCGGGAGAAAGAAACTCCGAAACATATGTTTTTGACGGTATAACATATTTCTTTGATCGAGATTCCGTTGCCGAGCTTGACCTCAAGGTAAAGAGCTTCTCCGAGTCAAATGTAAAGGTCTATCTTAATTTCGTTCTCAAAGAGTCCGAAAACAGCGATACCGATTTCCTCTATCTTGAAAAAGGCGGCTCGAACCCCTACTTTGCCGTAAATATGGGTGATGCACAGGCTTCTCGCCATATGTGTGCTTTCTTTGAGTTTATGGCAGAGAGATACACCCGTTCCGACGGTGAGTACGGTCTTGCGTACTCCTATATCCTCGGCAAAAACGCAAACGCCCTGTCTACCTTCAACAATATCTCGGGCGAGTCGGTTTCCCCCGAGCTTTACATTGAAAATTACGTCGCTCTGCTCCGTGTTGCGAACACGGCTCTTATCTCCAACTGTAGCTACGGTCAGGTATTTGCCTCCTTCAACAACAATTTCAGCAACACTTCAAGCCTTTTGGGCGTTGATATGAACGTAAAGAATTTTATGCATGAGCTTTGCAGGCTCAGCTCCTCTTGTCAGGATTTCAACTTCGGCGTTGCCATGAGTATGTCGATAGACTCAACCGATATCGGTCAAAGCTCGACCGATTCGGGAGACTTTATCACCCCCGACAACTTCTCAGACCTCACCATGCCTATGGCTACCAAGGATTTCCTTTGCAACGGCGAGATGCGACCTATAATAATTTCCGATCTCAAGATATCCCCCGAATCCTCGCTCATTTCTCCGCCCGAATCCGAAACGTCGGACGGTGAGTCAGAGACAGAGTCCAAATCCGAGACCGAGACCGAATCTGTCGTTGTAACGTCAAGCATTTCCAACTCGATCCACGACCGTCAGGCTCTTGCTTACACCTACACCTTCTACCGTGCTGTCGAGAACGGAAGCATAGATGCCTTGATCTACGGTTCTGCCATTGATTCTTCGGACTCCGACGGCACAGGTCTTATGTATCCCTCAAGCACAGCCCCCTACTCCGAGCTTATCAAGCGTGGTATCTACTACGCATTCGCTGAGGTCGACACCCCGAATACCGACTACCTCGGAAGATTTATGTCGGAATTCACAGACCTCTACCGCAGACAAAAGGACAATGTTATCTCTCGCAACTATATCAGCGGCTCTGCCTATGACGATTATGCGATAGGCGAGGATGGCGGTAAGGGAAAATACACCGTCGAAAACCTTTTCTCGTTTGATAACGGCTCACACTTCGGATTTACCGTTTCCGACGGAAACGGATTCCTGGCACTTTCGCTCCCGTCTTCTGCCGATCTCACCTCCGAAAATTCTGAATTTGTAAAGCCCAACGTTCCCGTTCTTTCGGCAGTTCTGCAAAAGCAGGACGGATATGCCGCATACGGAGTCTCCAAAAACAGCATAACTCTGCCCGCTGAACGTGATACGAGATATATCGCCGTAACCTTTAAGACCAACTCGGGAACTAATAATTCGGCGTGCTACGTTCGTCTGCGTCTTTCTGACGTTGACTCTGCCCTCTCTTATGAGAGCAAGTCGGTCGCCGTTCTCAACGGTAAGTGGTACACTCTTTATTTCGACATATCCGAATTTTCCAAGGACAGAAACCTATCCGAAAATCCCTTCTCGCTCTCGTTTGAAATAACAAACGAAGCTGTTGAGAGCTTGGATCAGCAGACATTCGTATCGGGCAACACCGCCTCTCTTTCGATCTCGAAAATAGACATCTGCTCGATCGATACCTCTTTCCCGATACTCGCCGTAATATTTATCATCATAGGTGCTGTCCTCTTTGTCGGAATTGTCGTCACCGTGACTGCCGTTTACTCCGGATCACGCAAGAGACGAAACTCCTTTGACCCCTTTGACGGTGACGGCTCGGGTGGCTTCGGCCCCGCTGTCGGATTTAACCTCTGAAAGTTCTATCTCCGCTAAAACGAAAGGAGCTGTCTCCGATTATGGATTTTTCTTATGAAATCAGAAACGAGGATTTTTTCTACGACGATGACCGCAACGGAACACGTCTGCTCAACGTTTGGAATCATTCTCATTACCATATCGAGCTCGTCTGTATGCTCGACGGTGAAGTCTTGGCATATGCCGACGGTGAGGAATATCTCCTCAAAGCAGGCGATATCTTTATCTCTTTTCCCGACTGTAACCATAAATACGTCTCTTACGCTAAAGAAAAATATTTCCTATTTATCATCAACCCCGATATCATGCCCGAGATAACAGGAATATTTAATAAGTTCGTTCCGTCTTGCCCCGTTATACATGGCGGTGCGTTCGATAAAAAGCTTATGTCTCCGCTCCGCTCGATCATCGAAACCGAAAAAGAACAAAAACATCCCTGCAAGGATATCATCAAAAAAGGCTATATGATCGCTTTCTTCGGTGAGCTGATCTCCCGACTTTCTCTCGTCGATGCCTCTTCCGTTACCTACGATACACTTAAAGATATACTGAACTTCTGCTCTAAAAATTATATGTACGATATATCACTCGATATGATCGCAGATAAATTTCATATCAGTAAATTCTATATATCTCACCTCTTTAGCCAAAAGATTAAAATGAGCTTCAAGGATTACATCAACTCCGTAAGAATAACCGAAGCCTGTAGACAGTTACGCTACTCCGATAAGATCATCACCGAAATAGGCTACGCCGTGGGCTTTAATACTCTCCGTACCTTTAACCGTGCCTTCCAAAAGCATATGAACGTCTCTCCCTCTCAGTACCGCCGTGACTCCTCTATCCCCGGCTCCGCTTCTATGAGATTATAACAAAATGGTTAGGGAGGCGTTTAGGGGATGCGTTTAGGGGATGCGTTTAGGGGAGGCGTTTAGGAAAACTTTTTGCAAAAAGTTTTCCTAAGACCTTTCAAAAACTCTTGAATAATATTTTTTAACTAAAGGGGGAAGTTTTTCCCCCTTTTTTATAT
>JAFPCR010000072.1 GCA_017390195.1 Clostridia bacterium
AGCCTATTGCATCGGCATCGGGATGCACGTGGTAAAGAATAAGTGTGCTTTTCTTTTCTTCGAGCCTATCGCACAACCGTAAAAATTCTTCACGGTCAAGGCTGTCTATGATCTCACACATTTTGTATTTCCTCGGTGGCATTATCCCTGCCCCGCCTTATATTTTGCAAAGGCTCCTTTCGTCTTTATTGGTTCGTCCCGCCAGCGTTGCTCTCGGAGTCGCTTTCGGCAGTTTCGTCATCATCGGAGTAGGTAAGTCCGTTGAGCAGAGACGAGATATGTGCCCCGTTTGCCAAAGACTTATCCTCATAAAAGCTTAGCTCGGGAGTCATTCTCAGGTTCAGCGAGCGTGCTAACTCTCGGCGGATAAATCCCGCTGCCGCCTTCAGTCCACGAAGTACCTCACGTGCATCTGTGCGAAGAAATGAAAAATATACCTTTGCATACTTCATATCGGGAGTAACTTCAACTGCGGTGAAGCTCACAAATGCGTTCTGTATGCGAGGATCCTTTATATTCCGCAAGATCACCGAAAGCTCTTTGAGAACCTCGTCGTTGATCCTGCCCTGTCTGTATTTAGCCATACGTTATACCTTTCTGCTTCATAATATCAAATATAAAATCTGCTTTCCTACAATTATTATACAACATTTTTTGAAAAGTCAAGACGATTTTCAAAATTTATTACACTTTTTTGCAAATATATCTCCACCGCTGTCTCTCATACTCAAAAAACGCAGAGTATATTCCAACACTACACCCTGCGAATATTGACAATACGATATCGCTATGGTATAATGTTAAATTAGAATTTTGTACATTCAACCGACCTCGATCGTCCATACATATAGCGGATAAAAATGAAAAAGGAGGCAATCTTATGAACAACAATAACAATATGCCCCATAAAAGTCAGGCAGGCACAGCAAACGTCAAAAAGAAGTCTGCATACAGTGGCTTCACCTTTAAGGAAAAGCTGCTGCCGAGCATTCTGCTTTCTCTGGTAGCACCGTTTACTGTGTGCTTTGTTGCTCCGTTTGAGATATACGGCGGTAATACTGCCGAATTTAAATTTGTACTTTTTGATTTCGTCGGCATCTGCCTGCTCATTGCATTAGGCATAGCAGCTGTGCTTTGCGGCATCCTGCTTGCCTGCCGAGGACGAGCCTTCGATGTTGTCTTCGGTCTCATCTTCGGTATATCGCTGATGCTTTTCCTTCAAAGCAACTACCTGTCACTCGGACAGACGTCTTTGGTGGGAGACGGCACGATACCTCCTACACCGATAGGTCAGCTTGTTCTCAACAGTGCCATTTGGATAACAGTGATAGCTGCCTGTGTTCTCGTTATGCTTCTATTGAACAAATATAAGGACACTGTACGCTTGGTGGCTACCATGGTGCTGGTACTTATGCTGTTTATGTCCTTTGTATCGTTTTTGACGGTGTCCTTGACTACCGACGTATATGCACCCGACAAGTCACAGATATCAAGCACCGAGACGGGCAACAAAACAGAAACCGAATCAAACGGCGAATCCTCGACCGAATCGAATAACGGTTCGTGGATCGGATCCGAAAGCGAAAGCCTGTCAGGTGATCTCCCGACAGATTTTTCCGACAGCAGTCTGCTTACCGTAAAGAACCTGAACACCCTTTCCTCCGACAAAAATATCGTGGTGTTTTTGGTGGATCGCTTCGACCAACGCTATTACAACGATGCGATATCTGAATGTCCCGAGATATTCGAAGAGCTTTCGGGCTTCACCTACTTCAATGACTATGTATCTCGCTATCCCCGTACATTCCCTGCCATCACACATATGATAACAGGCGTGGATACCGATTTCTCACTCTCCCGACATGACTATTTCAAGAAAGCCTACTCCCAATCCCCCCTGCTGTATGATCTGAAGAATGCCGGGTATGACATCAACCTTTACACCGACACCTACTACGGCTACGACAATGCCATATACATGGCGGGGTATGCAAGCAACCTCTCCATCAACCGAGACTACAAGATCGTTAATCGCACCTCGCTGTCCATGGATATGCTACGCCTCTCGCTCTACCGCTCGTTGCCCTCGTGTCTTCGCTCGGCAGTGGGAGATATACGTACTACTACATTTGATAAATATGTAGAATACAACACCGAGCTTGATGTTTACAGCACAGACATGAAGGCTGTATACAACGCTCTGACCGCCGAGAATTTTACCGTTCGCAATACCGATAAGGGCTACTCCTTTATTCACCTGTCGGGTTGCCACCTGCCAAATCTATATGACGAGAATTTTGAGCCTGTTTCCGAGAGCGACAAATACTCGACTACGGTGGCTATGAAGCAGAGCTTCAAGATAATCAACGCCTATATAAGTGAAATGAAGCGTCTCGGAGTTTATGAGAACTCCACTATCATCATCACAGGCGACCATGCAAGTATCGGATCGGACTCAAAAGATCCTTACTATGCCCACATGACTGCCCTGCTCGTCAAGCCTGCGGGCATTTCCGAGGGTGAGATCGTGACCTCGTCTGCATCTATCGCACCCGAAAACATTTTTGCCACTATCCGAGCTGCCGCAGGTCTTGACCTGCCCGAAAACGAGGAGTGGCGTACT
>JAFPCR010000015.1 GCA_017390195.1 Clostridia bacterium
AATGTAACACAACGCAAGAATTATCTTACACCGTGGGTCGATACTGTGCAAAATCGATTGGGCGGGATAATACTGCCCTATTGCTATATTTTTCATCTGATCAAACAATAACCTTAAAAAGGATCCTTTCAAGCGGAATGTTATGGCGTTCGGGGCAAACGCACAGTCAATCTGTTATGTTTTTGCGTTCGAACATTTCGAGTATTTGCTTTTCCGCTTCGTCTACAGTGTATATTGATTTGCCCTCAAGCAGACCTCGCTTTGTAAGTATATCGGTGAGCTTGGTTATTTGAGGAACGTCAAGTCCTATTTTAGGAAGCTCTTCGGAATGTGAAAAAATCTCGTCGCAGCTTCCGCTGAGAAAAATACGTGATTTTGACATTACTATCAAATTGTCGCACACCGCCGCCATATCCTCCATACTGTGACTCACTATTACAACGGTCGCTGACGTATGTGCTTTATAATGTTTTATACATTCGAATATAACATTTCGACCTCTTGGGTCAAGACCTGCGGCAGGCTCATCGAGAACCAAAACGTCGGGACGCATCGCAATAACTCCTGCTATCGCAGCACGGCGTTTTTCACCGCCCGACAGATCAAAGGGAGACCTGTCCAAAAGCTCTTTGTCAAGTCCGACCAATTCTGCTGCTTCCTCGACCCTTGCATCTATCTCTTCCTTTGAAAGCCCCATGTTTCGAGGTCCGAAGCCTATATCTGCACGTATCGTTTCCTCGAACAGCTGATATTCGGGATACTGCATGACAAGTCCGACCTTGAATCTGACATCTCCGATCTTCTTGGGATTCTCCCAAATATCAAGACCGTCCAACAGAACCTGGCCCGATGTGGGTCTTTCAAGACCGTTGAAAAGCCGAACGAGCGTTGATTTTCCCGAACCGGTATGTCCGATTATCCCCGTTACCTTGCTACTCTCAATACCGATATTTATATCGTCGAGAGCCTTTATCATAAACGGAGTATTTTGACCGTATATATAATTTACATTTTTAAGTTCAATCTTTATCTGTGACATTTTTATAATAAAATCTGTGTTTGCTTGGCAAACCTGTCCTTTCCGTGAAGATCGGTCAATCCCGAAATCAACGAGATCCGAAAGACCTTGCCATCAAGCCTGTCTTTCTGCAAAAGCCTCACATATCATATCGGCACACGCTTCGAGATCTGTTATATCATCTCCCTCAAGCTTGATCCCTTTTGCACGCAATCTTTGTATAAGGTCTGTACATTGAGGTACAGCAAGTCCTACGCTTCGAAGCAGGTCGGGCTTTGAGAAAACTTCGGCAGGCGTTCCGTCGATCAGGATCTCCCCGTCATTGATGACTATAACTCTGTCTGCCAAAACAGCCTCCTCCATATAGTGCGTTATGTTTATTACCGTAATGTTCTGTTCTTTATTCAGCCTTTTTATCGTGTCCAAGACCTCACGACGACCTACGGGGTCGAGCATGGCGGTAGACTCGTCAAATATCATACATTTGGGTTGCATAGCAAGTATTCCGGCGATCGCAACTCTCTGCTTTTGTCCGCCCGAAAGTCTGTGCGGCTCATGCTTTGCATATTCGGATATTCCGACGGTAGCCAAAGCGTCGTCAACACGCTTTCTTATCTCGTCTGACGGAATACCGAGGTTCTCCGGTCCGAAGGCAACATCTTCTTCCACGATCGTTGCAACCAGCTGGTTGTCGGGATTTTGGAATACCATTCCGACTCGTCTTCGTAACTCGTAAATGTCGTCCTCGGTTATGTCATCGGATGACAGATCTGTCCCGTCGATTATTATTCTTCCAAACGTTGGTTCAAGTATCATATTCAAAAGCTTTGCAAATGTGGACTTTCCCGAACCGTTATGACCGAGTACCGCCACATATTCGCCCTCGTTTATCTGAATACTTACATTCAGGAGTGCTGGAATCTTTGACGGATTTCCCTCGTCGTCATCGTATGAATATGTTAATTTGTCTGTTATGATAAATGGATCTGCCATTAAAAATAAACAACTCCTCTGTGTCAAAATATGCGATCATCAGTCCTCTGACCACCAACGTGAGCTTGCCCCGCACGGCAAAAACCTTTCTGTCTTTGCAACAGGCAATGCAAGCTCCTCGGATGCGAGCTTACCACCATGCTTTTCGGCAACGTGTAAATTAAGTATATAATTCATAGTCATAGGAGACAGTCCCGTTGTATATGAATTTATCAAGAAGAACAGCGGTCTGTCGGACAGAAGCTGTGCAGCCAATGCAACGAAATCGTCAATACAGTCCTCAAGCTTCCAGACCTCTCCGCTCGGACCTCTGCCGTATGACGGAGGATCCATGATTATTCCATCGTACTTGTGACCTCTGCGTATCTCTCGCTCTACGAACTTGCGGCAGTCATCGACGATATATCTGATGTGTGCCTGTCCGAGACCGCTCATTTCGGCATTTTCCTTTGCCTGAGCGACCATACCCTTTGAGGCATCGACATGAACGACATCTGCCCCTGCTTTTGCCGCCATTACCGTTGCTCCTCCCGTATACGCAAAAAGATTAAGTACATTTATCTTTCTTTTCGAGTTACGGATAAGCTCAGAGAACCAATCCCAGTTTGCCGCTTGCTCGGGAAAAAGTCCGGTATGCTTGAATCCCATAGGACGAAGCACGAATTTGCAGTCCCCGTAGCCTATGCTCCAATTCTCGGGCATCTTACTCTTTACCCATCTTCCACCGCCGGTAGATGCACGTTTGTATACGCCGTCGGCTTTATTCCAAAGAGGATTCTTTTTCTCGGACTTCCAAATGATCTGAGGATCGGGACGTATGAGGATATATTTTCCCCAGCGTTCAAGTCTTTCACCGTCAGATGTATCTATCAATTCGTAGTCTTTCCATTTATCGCTGTACCACATATCAAAAATATCCTCTCATTTGTTGTAAAAATCGGCAAGCCGTGAGCAACCGCTGTGTGCGTGGCAAACGGCTATTGAAAGTGCGTCGGCGGTATCGTCGGGCTTGGGTGCTGCCCGCAATCCCAAAAGCTTTGTTACCATTGTAATGACCTGCTTCTTTTCTGCACGTCCGTAACCGACTACTGCTTGCTTTACCTGCAATGGCGTATATTCGAAGATCTTCAGCCCTTTTTGCTCTCCGCACAAAAGTATGACCCCTCTTGCCTCGCTTACACGGATTCCCGTAGTTATGTTTGTGTTAAAAAAAAGCTCTTCGACCGCCATACATTCGGGGTGATATCGGTCTATGATCTCACCAAGACTTTTATATATTTCAGCCAAACGCTGTTCTGTTTTCATTTCTTTTGGAGTTTGTATAGAGCCGTATGCCAGCGTATTGAATTTAGTCAGATTATAATCTATAACTCCCCAGCCCACTATGGCAATTCCGGGGTCGATCCCGAGAATTATCATACGCCTATGCCCTCCTAAACAAAAAATTCTCGCCCGTGTCCGAAACACAGTATTTCAGAGCAAACAATTACAATATATTATATCACAATACACGCTCTCTGTCAAACAGAATTTGCCGTATTTTGCCTATTTTGGCGACGAATTTTTTTGCCTTTTTAAAATCCTTCGACAGACTTTTCTTGATTTGAATTTTTCTAAATGATAATATAATTTTGCCGTGAAAACAAACAAGCAAAAATAACAAAGGAGGATACTTGATTCATGAAGTACATAAGTTATATTTCCCTGCTCATCTGTCTTTTAATAATGCTCGTCTCATGCTCAAACGCCAACACGCAGAAAACCGTCTCCGATTCCAAAGAAGATATCGCATCTGTGGCAGTATATCTTGAACGGATAAATTATTACCGAAACATTATAGAGGAATACGAGGACGAGATAATCGACCTTAAAAAGGAGATATACGTCAGTAAATACGAATATGAGAGCCGCATAGAGCATTTGGAAAACATTATAAATAACTCGGAAAGCGAAAAAGAGACCTTATCGCCGACAAGACCGAACGAAAGCACGTCGGGGGCGGTCGAAACAGATTCTGTGCAGGTATCAACAACGCCTAAGTCAGACGATTTTAAATTTATATATACCGAGGCAAGCAAGACCGCAATAATATCCGCTTATACGGGAAGTGCGACAGTCGTTACTGTTCCCGAAAGCATAGACGGATACAGGGTCGTGGGGATCGCAGATAAGGCTTTTGACAAAAATACGGCCGTAACCGAAATATCACTTCCGAAAGGAATAGAAAGCATCGGTTGGTTCGCTTTCAGAGGCTGTTCTTCGTTGCAGACGGTAAGCATCCCCGACAGTGTAACAGCTATAGGTTACGGAGCTTTTGATGCCTGCACGTCAAAGCT
The DNA here is from genome assembly GCA_017390195.1 of Clostridia bacterium. Taxonomy (GTDB): domain Bacteria; phylum Bacillota; class Clostridia; order Oscillospirales; family CAG-272; genus RGIG1023. The sequence continues at coordinate 4,348 of JAFPCR010000015.1, forward strand.
GAAGATGCTTTGCAGTACCGACTCTTATGCACACAGATATGCTGTCAGCTACGGGCTGAACGTAAAAAGTTAAAATGTGGGGTGAGTCAAATGCAAAAATGCATTTGGTACTCACCCCGTCGTTTACTTTCGGTCAAAAACCGCAAATTCTGTGAGGACTGCGTAAATGACGCAGCCCCCCTAAAGAGTCAATCGTGAATTGCTCTGCCCTTGTGTTTTTTTATAATATCCGATATTACGGACGATGCTACCAACGTAAGAGAAAATGCCGCCAAAATATATACAAACGTATTACCTATGATGCTGTATAGAGTACGGCAGGAAAGAAACTCTGCATCGTTTGTGACCTGCCCCTCAACAAGCGGCGGGAGCGATGTTAGTACTTGTCCGTTATCGTCAATAACAGACGATATTCCCGTATTACCTGAACGTACTATATATCTTCCGCATTCGATGGCTCTCAACTGTGCTTGTCTGTTGTGCATATACACAGCAGTCGAATCGAGAAACCATGAATCGTTTGTAGGTATGATAATAAGCTCTGCCCCGTTTCTTACAGAATCGAGTGCCAGATCCTCAAATACCGAATCGAAGCATATCAAAGCACCGATATTTCCGTACTCGGTCTTATAGATGCTTGCCGATTGCCCGGGAAAAAGCTCCTCTTTGAACATTGACATCTCACCAAGTGACGGAATGATGCTCAGAAAAAAATCACGTGCAGGAAGATACTCACCGAAAGGCACGAGGTGACGCTTTGAATATGTGATGTCATTTCTGCTTCCGTCGGGTCTTATCTCTATAATTGAATTATAAGTTTTGCCGTCCTTCAGCTCAAACACCCCGACAAACAGTGTTACATTGTTATCTTTTGCCAGGTTGGTCATGTGTCGGTAGTATGTTGGCTCATCCAAAAGATAGATAGGCATAACGGTTTCGGGCATAATTATAATTTTTGCACCGTTTTCCACGGCTTGGGCAACATATTTATCCACACGTTCCAACGTTACGGTAAGAATCCCCGACCATTTTTCGCTCGAATCTATATTGGGTTGTATTGTCGAAAATGTTACGGTGTTGTTTTTTGCTTCGGTTATAGAGGTCTCGTTTTGAGAGATAAGAGAGGGGGTCATATAGACAACTCCGAAAACAGCGTTAAAAGCAAATATAGATGCTGCCGTTACACCTGCAAAGGAACGGATTCTTTTAAATACTATAGCTTCTGCTATCAACATATTTACGGCCACTATCAAAAACGTTACGAAGTAAGAGCCGAAAAGCGATGCACTTTGAACGAAAGGAAGAAATCCGACCTGCCCGAGTGAAAGTCTTCCCCACGGAAAAGCGAGCCATGTCAGAGTTTTCAGCCATTCGAACACCGCCCACAGTGAGGCCGTCAGGATCGGAAGAAAGATCTTTTTTAATCTCTCGGACACAAAAGAGCTTCTCATAAACAAGTATACCAAAACAGTCATAAACGCATCGAGCAGCGAGTGGAACAACGAAAGTCCGAACCAAGCGAGAGCAATAACAAAGATCGCATCTGTTTTGCTCATACCCGTAAACGACAAAGGATAGAGGCTAACAAAGAATGAGTATATCGCAACATAATATCCTAATGAAAGCAAAAATCCTTTGCGATAGACCGCACGCAATTTCAGTTCCTTGTTTTGATAAAGCTTGATAAGTACACAAAACGCAAGCGAGAGCGATACCCATTCAATTATTCCGATCGCAGGATATGAAACTGCAAGTCCGGTCAATAATCCGCTGAAGACAAGTATGATATTGAGTATTAAGTTGTTCCTTTTGGTCGTCTTTGTCGTTAACATTATATCAAAAACCTTTCCGGATCTTGAACTTAAATAAATTTATCCAAAAACCAAACTTCTTTATTCGGAATACGGAACTCACGGCCGTTGAGATAGCGGAGAACACCGTCATCATTCAAGCCGAAATTGAACCTCAAGCGGTATGCGTACAGTGCCTGATATTTATATCCTTTGGATCGGTCAAGTGAATTTATTCCGTATTTTCCGTCTCCGACCAACGGATATCCGATATGTGCAAGGTGGGCACGGATCTGATGTGTACGTCCCGTAACCAGCTCTATCTCAAGCAAGGAATCTCCGTTTTTTTCGGATATTACCTTGTATTTTGTTATTATCTCCTTTGCCCCGTTTACTTTTTTGTCGTAAACAGTGACCTTGTTATTTTTTGAGTCTTTTTTCAGATAGCCGTGCAATGTATCTGCTTTTTTGGGCATTTTTCCATGCACACAGCAGTAATAGAACTTTCCTATCTTGTCGTCCTTTATCTTTTGATTCATTTCACGGAGTGCGGCGGCATTTTTTGCGGCGATCACTATTCCACCCGTGTTGCGGTCGATGCGATTGCAGAGTGCAGGTGAGAAGGATTGCTCATCGTCGGGGTTATACTCACCCTTTTGGCACAGATATGCTTTTATGTGCATGATCAGGGTGTTATCTGCCCCGTCGGTATCTTCGTGTACCAACACACCGGGACGCTTGTTACAAAGCATAATATTATCGTCCTCATATATTATCGACAGCTTATGCTTTATTGTATAAAGAGCAGATTCGTCCTTTTCGGGAGATTCAAAAAATTCATCTTTAATAAAAAGCTGTACCTCGTCACCCTCACACAAAATATAATTCTGTTGTGTACGGGCTCTGTTTACCTTTATTTTCTTTGTGCGTATATCTTTATACATCATAGACATCGGCAGTCCTTTGACGGCCTTAGTCAAGAATTTATCAAGTCTTTGACCTGCGTCGTTTTTGCCTATCTTTAAAATTCGCATTATTACCTCCGAGTATGGATCACCGACCAAAAAGCATCAGGGAGAAGGCTATATACGGCATTCCCTCAAGATCGGGTGAAACAGATGGGATCATTTTGTTCCGAAGATACGATCTCCTGCATCTCCAAGTCCGGGTACGATATAAGCATGTTCGTTAAGTCTTTCGTCGAGTGCGGCAACAAAGATATCAACGTCGGGATGCTCGGACTGCACCTTCTCAACACCCTCAGGTGCGGCAACGATATTGACAAGAATAATATCGGTACACCTGTATTTTTCCTTGAGCAAGGAAATGGCATCACAAGCAGATCCGCCTGTTGCAAGCATGGGGTCTACGACAATTATCTTTCTGTCGCACACCTTGTCGGGCATCTTGCTGTAATATTCGATAGGCTCATGCGATTCATGGTCTCTGTACATGCCTATATGCCCGACATTTGCGGTCGGGATAAGACGTTGAAATCCGTCTGCCATTCCGAGTCCTGCACGTAAGATCGGAACGATCGTGATCTTCTTTCCGGAAAGCATTTTAGCATTCATCTTGGTTATGGGAGTTTCGATCACTATATTTTCTAAGGGTAGGTCCCGTGTTACCTCATATCCCATAAGCATTGAAATTTCACTGAGGAGTTCACGGAAATCCTTTGAACCTGTCTTTTTGTTACGCATGATCGAAAGCTTATGAGTAATTAAAGGATGATTTACGACATTAAGTTTTCCCATATTAATAACCGTGACATCAAAGATGCCACACTTCCTTTCTGCGAAAATGCGGTGTGATAATTTGTTTTTTATCCTATAATCATGTTTATACAAAATCCTCTTTACAAATCTAATTATACAACTTTTTGTCTTTTTTTCAATAGTTTTTTCTCTGTTTTACAAAATTCGTTTGGGTTATTTACAACGGCAAAAAATAATGGTAAAATAGCAGTGGATTTTACCGAAAGAAAGGCAGCTCGCTTCACCGAGCTGATTACGGTACGATATATGTTTGAAGATAAAAAATATAGTGTTGGAATATATACTCTCGGGTGCAAGGTCAATCAATATGAGTCCGAAGCGATCGCCGAAGAATTTGAGGCAAGAGGCTTTACAGTTTTAAATGCCGCTGAAGTGTGCGATGTATACGTAATAAATACCTGCACCGTCACGTCGGAGTCAGACCGAAAGGCAAGGCAGTTCATTCGCCGTGCGGTCAAAGAAAATCCCCAAGCACATATTCTCGTTACGGGTTGTTTTGCTCAAACGCAACCCGAAAACATAGCCGCAATTGACGGCGTAGATTACATATGCGGAAATACAGATAAGATCTCGGTCGTTTCAGCCGCTGAGACGCTGATAGCATCACATAAAAAAGAAGATACAGTTAAGATTTGTGTGTCTGACATTGAAAATGCCGAATTCGAACAAATGAAAATAACCAAGTTCGACAGAACACGTGCCTATGTAAAAATAGAGGACGGGTGTGAAAACAAATGCACGTATTGCATTATCCCGAGTGCAAGAGGACGGGTGCGTTCAAAGTCTCCCGATGATGTGATAGCGGAAGTGACAGGCCTTGTTTCGAACGGATGCCGTGAGGTCGTTTTGACGGGGATAGAAACTGCATCTTACGGCCGAGACCTTGACGGAACAGATCTGGCGGATCTGCTCTGCTCTGTTGATAAGATCGAAGGAATAGAGCGAGTCCGTCTCGGGTCTCTTGATCCGTCGCTTATTAAGCAGGATTTTGTTGACCGTATATGCAAGCTAAAGTCGCTTACACCTCATTTTCACCTTTCACTGCAAAGCGGCAGCAACCGTATCCTTGCCGCAATGAAACGCAAATACAACCGTGAGATGGCTCTTACCGCCATCGAAAGACTCAGAGCCGCTATGCCCGATGTTCAGTTTACAACAGACATTATCGTGGGTTTTCCCGGCGAAACGGAGGAAGACTTTGCTGATACCGTTGACTTCGCAAAAAGAGCAAGATTTATAAACATACACGTTTTTACATATTCAAAGCGTGAAGGAACCTTGGCGGCGGTTATGGAGGATCAGATACCCGAAGACGTAAAGCACCGCCGTTCTGTAGAACTGAGTGAATGTGAGCGTCATATACGTGCAGAGATACTCAACGGGTTTGTCGATCAAAAGTTTGAGGTACTGTTTGAGAGTTATGAGGACGGTTTTGCATACGGACATACCGCATCGTTTGTTGAGGTTAAAGTAAGGAGCGACAAGTCACTTCATTCTCAGATACACACGGTAAGGATACTGTCGGCAGACGATAAGATGTGCGAGGGCATGATCGTACCTAAGACCAAAAGACACAGATCGTACGACGGATTTACCTCTATGTCTTCGGACTCTCTTGGCGTAATGAAAAATGAGTTGGGACTTGCTGTATCGGTATCCACGATGAGATATTGGCAACAGATATATTTGTCATATGTAAAGCGTGAGCCTTGTCTTGATGAGATATATTTGCTTGACCGTTTGTTTTTTATCTGCGGTTCACGCCCTGAATGTATCTCCGTATCGTCATTCAATTCGGAATCTTCTGAATTGTGTTCTTTGTTTGACGACTTGATGTCAAAGCACAAACAAATGTATTCATATATAAAAGCTCCCTGCTCGCTTTCCGATGCCGCAAATACGGTGAAAAGGTATTTGACCGAATATACCGGATTCTTAAAAAGTGACGGCATAGATAGTTGGAGCAAAAAAACAGGAAAGCTCGGCAACGGAGACATACTCATTCTCATATCTCCAAATGTTGACGGTGATAACGAAAGCTCCCAAAGTATCATTTCGGAATTTATGTCAAGGCATGCTAAAAACATAGGCTTTGCTCGAAAAGTAGGATATGCCGGTGTGATCGGAACGCTCGCAGAATTCAATATAGGAGCGGCGATCGATCTGTCCTCACTTGCAGGTCCTGATGAAAAAGAGCGTATGTATATACAGTCTGAGCTGTTGTGCGACAGTGAGTTTACAAAAAACAAAATTTTGATCTCGGTCAACGGAAAGCATATAGCTGAAGCAGAACACGACCTGAACACTAAAGGAATCAAGTTCAAAAGGTGCGGTTCAATTAACTCTCTGAACGCTGTTTTTGCACGTTGCCAAAACGCTAAGTCCGTAACCAATATTCAAATCCCCTTGATCGCAGTACAAAAAGCAATGAGCAAAATACCGCTGGATTTTGATATTCCCTGTTGTGACGAAAGTGGTTTGATAAATGTCCCGAATATCGATCCTGACGGAACGGTCGTATGCTCATTAGGTCGAGCGGCGTACAAGGAAGCCGAAAACGCACTTTCCTTTGCCCAAAGCACAAAAAAAGAAATAATCAGGATAGAGTACCACACCAGAGATCGAAACACCGCTCTTGCGGCAATACTCGGTGCGTATAAGGTACAGGCAGGATACAACCTCGTTCCCCGCTCCTCTGAGATCATATGTGATACGGCGTTTGGGGCGGATAAGATCGATATCTACACAAAATAAAAAAGAAAAAGAAAAAATTCAAAAAAACTATTGCATTTCTTTTTGTGTTATGGTATAATAACCAACGTTATGTAAATAAATTACCAATTATAGATGCAGTAACTGTGCATTGAGGAGGTGTCAAGGATGGCAAAATGCAGTATTTGCGGAAAGGGCGTTGTTTTCGGACAGAATGTTTCCCATTCGCACAGAAAAACCAACAGAACTTGGAAGCCTAATATTCGCAAGGTAAAGATGGAAGTAAACGGAACAGCTAAAACTGTTGCGGTTTGCTCTCGTTGCTTACGCACACTCAAAAAGGCGTAAGTTAAAATTTGATAAAGATCTTGGCAGACCTTGTGTCTGCCGTCTTTATTTTTGTGAGGTTTTGTTTTATGCTCGCTGTTTTAGATATCAGAACACCCTATCCTGCACAGAAAAAACTTGAATCGCTTGGCATTGAGGTGATCCTTTTGCCACCATTTTCACTTCTTGCAGAACAGGTCGCATCACACCCCGATATGTTGCTGTTCCCTTTTGGAGACAAAATAATATGCCACAGTAAATATTATAACGAGGCAAGATCCGAGATAGATAAGATCGCAAAAGATAAAGAACTTATTTTGTCCGACGAATATGTCTCACCCGTATATCCGCATGATGTGCTTTTTAATGCCGCTGTTTTGGGAGACAGATATTTGATATGCAACAAAAAAAGAGTATCTTCAAAAATACTCGATGCGGCTTCAGAATATGATCTGTCAGTCATTCACGTAAATCAGGGATATTCGAAATGCTCCTCCTGTATCGTATCGGATAACGCATTGATCACTTCCGACAAGACTATATTCGATTCGGCAAAGAAATTGGGAGCTGACACGCTCTTTGTCGAAAATAAAAACATATCGCTCCCCGGATATGACTGCGGATTTATCGGCGGTTGCAGCGGTCTGTGTGAATATACCAACGAGATATTTTTTTGCGGTGACGTCGGATCGCACCCGAACGGAGATGAGATTATCTCGTTTTGCAAAAATCACGGTAAAACTCCCGTGATGCTTACACAGGAACGTCTTTTCGATATTGGGAGCATATTTTTTATATAACAAAACAGACAAAACAGGTCATTGCCCAAAAGACGGCAATGACCTGTTTTTTGTTGTAGAATCAGAGTTTTCTTCCCTCTTCTACCATAATGGGAAGTGTCGGAATTCCAAGCAGTGATACATTTTCGCCTATCATCACGTTTTTGTCTGTGATGACCGATGAAAGGCACGTGTTGCATCCTATATATGTATCAGAGAAGATTATACTGTTCTTTACGCTACTTCCGCTCGCTATATGCACACCCGGAAAAATTATGGAATTTTCAACGTTTCCGGCGATATAGCACCCGTCTGCAATAAGTGAATTATGAACACTTGCGGTCTTTGTATACCGAGTAGGTGCAGAATTTGTTACCTTTGTCATAACAGAGAAGTTACTGCGTTCGAACAGAGAAAAATAAAGATCTTTGTCTTCTACGATCGCCATTCCGGCATTGTAATAATCAATAAGTGACGATACACCTATGAATGTTTCAGCAAATCTGTATGTTCCTATCTTATCCTTATGCTCTGTCCTTCCTCTCAACAGCATTTCATGCGAGAAAGAGGAGTATCCTCTCATCATGGCATCATTTATCATGCTTATAAGATGTTCACGGGTAGCAACGTATATATTAAGATTGACGCTGTCGGAATCGGTCTTGCCTACGTTCTTTGCAATCCCGGTAATAAATCCGAATTCGTCAGTCTCGACTATTGAGTTGTCTGCCGAATCTGTGGCTCTTCCTATTCCGAGCGTAATATCCGCACCGCTCTTTATATGTGATCTGACTATATCGGTCAGATCGGTGCTGAATATCCTGTTACAGTCACAGAGAACTATGTATTCATTCTTTATTTTTGATATTGAGTAGCTTATGCTTTTAAGCGATTCGAGTCTTGAGACATACTGCTCCGAGTCAGATGTTGCATATGCAGTTATATAGGGAGAAAGCATTTTTATTCCGCCGTTATGCCTTGCCAGATCCCAATCCTTTCCCGAACCTATATGCTCGACAAGCGAGTTATAATTGTGATGTGAAATAACGTATATATCGTCAATACCCGAATTTACCATTGATGAGAGCGGGAAATCAATAAGTCTGTATCTTCCGCCGAACGGTATTGCACCTGTAGTCCTCTTTTTTGTAAGTTCATGGATGTTTCTGTCGTGAAGATTTGAAAAAATAATTCCTGAAACTCCGGTCATATGCCGTTACCTCCTGTTCCCGTGACAGTAAAATTGTCCTTTATTATTTTCCTGTCTCCTATAACGGTAAGCTCGTTTGCAATTCCCGCCTGGCGTCCTATCTGAGCCTTTTTACCTATTACGCTGTCACTTCCGACGATCGCATTTGTAACTATCGCTCCGTCGCCTATAAAAGCGTTAAAAAGTATTACAGAGTCTCTTACACAGGCGTTTTCAGAAACGGTTGCTCCGCTGAAGATCACAGAATTTTCGACCTGTCCGTATATATGACAGCCCTCCGTAATGACTGAGTTGCGTATTGATGAGTCCTTACCTATTACCTGCGGAGGCAGAGCTTCATTTCTTGATAGTATCTTAGGCATATCTAAAGAAAACAGGTCAAAATCGGGATCTTCACCAAGTAATTCCATGTTTGCCGACCAAAAGCTTTCGGGAGTTCCAACGTCTTTCCAATATCCTTCGAACTTGTATGCGATCATCTTACAGCCGTCGGAAAGCATTTTCGGAATGATATTCTTTCCGAAGTCCTTTGATGATTCGGGATCGTTTTCGTCAGACACGATATATCTCAGCAATGCCTCTGTTCTAAAAACATATACGCCCATTGAGGCAAGTGTAGACTTAGGCTCTTTTGGCTTTTCGGCAAATTCGGTTATTTCGTCGCTTTCATTGACAGACATTATTCCGAATCTGCTCGCCTCGGAAAGCGGAACATCTATAACGGCTATCGTACAGTCGGCGTTCTGCTCCTTATGGCGTGTTATCATCTCCGAGTAATCCATTCTGTAGATATGATCTCCCGACAGGATCATAACGTTATCGGGTGAATATCTGTTTATAAAGTTTATGTTTTTGTATATGGCGTTGGCTGTTCCCGTGTACCATTCTATACCCTTGCCCGACTGATACGGTGGAAGTATAGTTACGCCACCTCGGTATCTGTCAAGATCCCACGGCTGACCGTTACCGATATACTCGTTAAGCTCGAGTGGCTGATATTGGGTGAGTACACCTACGGTGTCTATTCCCGAATTAACGCAGTTTGAAAGAGTGAAGTCGATAATTCTGTACTTCGCTCCGAAAGGAAGTGCAGGTTTGGCTGTGTTCTGAGTAAGCTCCCCGAGGCGGCTTCCCTGTCCGCCAGCCAAAAGCATGGCAATAATACTTTTTTTAAAGGTTTTAATATGTATCATCTCCTCTTGTAATGATCTATTTCAATAAGTATCCTTTTACTTTCCGATATGTATAGGTGGTTCTGCCATTGGCTTTGTCCCACTCGGCTATTATAGTAAACATTGTATGTTATAGTCCATCGAATTATGTCTTATAGTAAAAAATAAGCAAAAAAATATGCCGAGTCATTTTGACTCAGCATATTTTTACTTGATATCAGATTTTAAATTAGTTTTCCCAGTTGTGGTAGACGTTCATTACATCGTCGTCTTCCTCGAGCTTTTCGATAAGCAGTTCCATAAACTTGATATCATCCTCGTTATCGAGCTTGACATATGTCGAAGGAACCTTTTCTTTATCTGCCGACTCAACGGTATATTTCTGTGCCTTGAGTTCATCTGCTATCGCATACACATCATCGGGTTCGGTGTATATCTCAAAAACTCTACCGTCGGCGATGAAATCGGCTGCACCTGCTTCAAGGGCTACCTCCATAAGCTTATCCTCATCAACCTCCTCGTCCTCGTCGGTGACAATGATCACGCCCTTTTCTTCAAACATATATCCGACGCATCCGGTGTTTCCGAGGTTTCCGTGATATTTTGAGAAGTAAGAACGAACATTTCCGGCAGTACGGTTTCTGTTATCGGTAGTAGTTTCAACTATAACCGCAATACCTGCAGGTCCGTATCCCTCATATGTGATCTCCTCAAAGGATTCTCCTGTTGCCCCTGCCGCCTTTTTGATAGTACGTTCGATGTTCTCGTTGGGAACGTTGTTTGCCTTCGCTTTTTGGATAAGGTCACGAAGCTTGGAGTTTGACGCAGGGTCTGAACCACCCTCTTTTACCGCAACCGCAAGCTCCTTACCTATTTTGGTAAACACCTTTGCCTTTTGAGCGTCTGTTTTCTCCTTCTTGTGCTTTATGTTAGCCCATTTGCTATGTCCTGACATACTGAAATACCTCTTTATATTACTTAATTTATTTTAATTTATATTTTGTCTGCTTTTCTCATGCAGATGAGTTCAAATGCCTCTCCGAGAACGGTTTTTGTTGCGAGTGTGAGCTTAAGCCTCGTTGCAACGACATCGGGATCGGGAGACGTTAATATCGCACATTCGTGATAGAAACGGTTGAAATCGGTCGCAATGTCAAGTATGAATCTCGTTATTATCGAGGGTTCATACTCTGCGATCGCACTTCTTACCTTTTCTTCAAAACGGCAAAGCGTCTTTGCAAGCCTTGCCTCCTCGGGAGCGGTAAATTTAAGTTCTCCGTCAGTGCTTGTGTTACCTGCTTTTTCGAGCACCGAGCAGGTTCTTGCATAGGTGTACTGAACATAGGGACCCGTATTTCCGTCAAAGCTGAGAGCGTCCTCTAACATGAAGTTGATATCCTTCATTCTGTTATTTGACAGATAGTAGAATATTATCGCACCTACGCCGACGATCTCGGCGGTCTCGTCTTTGTTGGGCATATTGGGGTTTTTCTCGTCCATGATCGCTCTGACCTTTTCTATTGCCATAGCGAACAGGTCTTTGAGAAGCACGACATTTCCTGTTCTTGTCGCAAGCTTCGCTCCGTTGATGCTTACCGTACCGTACGGAACGTGAACTAACTTATCGAACCAATCATATCCCATAAGCTCAACTACCTTGAACCACTGTGCAAAATGCAGACTCTGACCTGCACTTGTAACGTAGATACACTTGTCAAAGTCATAGGTTTCCTTGCGGTATACTGCGGCGGCAATGTCCCTTGTCGGATAGAGGGTCGAGCCATCACGCTTGAGTATAAGGCAGGGTGGCATACCGTACTGTGAAAGGTCAACGATCGATGCTCCGTCGTCGATCTTCATAAGTCCGCTTTGACGGAGCTTTTCGACCTGTGCGGGCATCTTATCGGTATAAAAGCTCTCGCCTGCATAACTGTCAAAGGTTATGCCGAGTTGGCTGTATGTTTTCTGATATTCGGCAAGGCTTATCTCAACAAACCATTTCCACAGAGCGATATTCTCCTCGTCGTTGAGTTCGAGCTTGTGGAATTCCTCACGTGACATATCGGCAAGATTTGAGTGCTTGGAGTCACTTGCCTCTTCCTCAGCCTTGATCTCATTGTTGATACGGACATAAAGCTCGACCAGCTTGTCGATCCCGCCCTCTTCTATCTCGGTCTTATTTCCCCATTTCTTGTAGGCAACTATCATTTTTCCGAACTGAGTTCCCCAGTCACCGAGGTAATTTATTCCGACGCACTTGTATCCTGCAAACTCGTGTAGCTTCTTTATGGAGTGACCGATGACCGTCGTTCCGAGGTGTCCTATATGGAAGGGCTTTGCGACGTTTGGAGAGGAATAGTCGAGTACTACCGTTTTTCCGTGTCCTATGTCGGGAGCTCCGTATCTGTCGCCCTTTTCGAGGATCTCACCTATGACATTCTCGCAAAGGTATTTGTCGCTGATATAAATATTAAGATATCCGTTTACCGCCTCTGCTCTGTCTATTACGGCATCGTTGAGCGTAGGAGCAAGCTCGGCTGCTATCTGGACGGGTGAGCGGCGTAACATCTTGCTCAATTTAAAGCAAGGAAACGCAAGGTCTCCCATGTCAGCATTAGGAGGATATTCGAGCAACGCCTCTATTTCCGACACCTCTGTTTCGGCATTCGGGTTTGCATTTTTGATCGTTGTAAATATGTTTTGTGCGATTCTTCTTTTTATTTTAAGCATATCTAACTCCATACCGCATTTGCGGCTCAAATAATACTGAATTTCGGATCGTTTTGTTTAGAAACAAAAACACTTTTGCCATTATACTACAAAGGAAAGCTTTTTTCAAGTATCTTTGCAGATTTAAGGCATCAATAGTTTTTTCTTTCGCAGAGCAGCTCTGCGGCGGTCTCTCTCTGCTTGTCGGTTATATTGATGCCGCCAAGTATACGTGCGATCTCCTCGATCCGCTCACTTTGGTCAAGATAGCGTACAGATGTCTCTGACCGACCTTCGTTTTCCTCTTTGACGATATTATAATGGTTATCGGCAAGCGATGCGATCTGCGGAGAGTGGGTTATACACACCGTTTGAACTTCCTTTGATATTTGTCGTAGCTTTATTCCGACTTTCTGCGAAGTTTTTCCGGAAATCCCCGTATCTACCTCGTCGAATATTACCGTATCTACACCGTCACGGTTGTTAAGAACGCTTTTGAGAGACAGCATTATACGTGAAAGCTCTCCGCCAGAGGCTATCTTTATCATGGGAAGAAGCGGTTCTCCGGGATTTGTTGCGATCAAAAACTCCACATCGTCCGCTCCGTCTGCACCAAAATCCTCGCATGACTTGACGGAAACGTCGAATCTTACCTTCGGCATATCGAGAAAAACAAGCGACTGAGCAACAGACTCGCTTATTTGCCGTGCGGCAGTCTTTCTTTTTTCGGTAAGAACCTCAGCAAGTCCCTTTATATTCAAAAGCTCTGTTTCTATCTTTTCATCAAGCTCTTCCTTGACGCTCTCACTGTTTACGATCTCATCAAGACGTGTTTTTGCCTGACTGCAAAATTCAAGAATGTCGGCAACAGTTGCACCGTATTTGCGTTGAAGCTTGGATATAATATCGAGTCTTGTCTCTATCTCGTCAAGCCTTGCGGTCGGATCGTCACAATCGCTGTCGATCGCATCTAAGACAGTTTCGGCAATATCCTCTATGTCATATCTCATTGCCGTCAGCTTTTCGGACATTTCGGGAAGCCCGTCGGTAACATCTGATATCTGCTGTAACGCCAAAACTGCTCTGTCGATAAGGCTTGTTACCGAGATACCGCTGTCGTTTCCGTGCAGAACCTTATACGCAAAATTGCCCTGTTTTGTTATTCTTTCGAGATTCTGGATCTTTACCCTCTCTGCAAGAAGCCTTTCTTCCTCACCGTCAACTAGCTTTGCGGAATCTATATCCTTTATTTGATATTCGAGCATCTCTTGCATTCGCAATCTCTCGGATTCGTTATGTTCAAGCTGCCTTTTTTTGCTCTTTAATTCCTGCAAGACTGCAAAAGCGTTTTTGTATACTTCAAGATCATCACCGTTGTCTGCAAAGGCATCAAGCAATTCAATATGCGATTCCTTTTGCATAAGCCTTTGATTGTCGCTCTGACCGTGAATGTTTATCAAAAGCCTGCCGACCTCACGCAAAATCGACTGTGTAACTGTTCTCCCGTTCAGCTTGGCGGTTGACTTACCGTCTGACGTGATAGATCTCTGTACAAACACCGTACCGTCGGTACATTCAAATCCCAAATCCTCTATTTCTGTTTTGGAGCGATCGGAAACATCTTCAAAAACGGCAGATACCAATGCGTGATCTTCTCCGTTGCGGATCAGACTTCTTGAGGTCTTGTTTCCCATAAGCATATTGATACTGTCTATTATGATGGATTTACCCGCACCCGTCTCTCCGGTGAGAACGGTAAATCCGTTTTCAAAATCAATATCCGCACATTTGATAACGGCAACATTTTCAATATGCAATGATCTCAGCATTTCAGTATCTCCAAAACATTTTTTGTTTAATATCTTGCATCAGATGCTCTTTATGATGTCCTTCATCTTCAGGCTTATTTCTTTTGCACTTTCCTCGTCCGATGCTACTGCGATGATAGTGTCATCACCTGCTACACAACCGAGTATCTGCGGCATATTAAGTGCGTCTATGCTTACTGCAACTGCCTGTGAATGTCCCGGATATGTTTTGAGAACGACAATGTTCTGTGCATAGTTTACACCGATTATCGACTCTGCGATGGCATTATTGAATTTTATGCCTATAGGATTGTCGTATCTGACGGGGAGGATATATCTGTACGTTCCACGTCCTGTCATGACCTTTGAGAGCTTCAACTCTCTTATGTCACGGGATATCGTTGCCTGTGTGACTCTGAACCCCGAAAGGTTTAATTTTTCTATAAGCTCGTCCTGAGTCTCGATCTCGTATCTTGCAATAAGATCAAGGATCTTTTCGTGTCTGTTGTTTTTCATCTGAACCGCCTTTAATTTGTATATTCGTTCATCTTTTTACGCAGTCTGGTATAAAAACCGCTGTCTGTCAAACGCACAAGTCTTGTTTTCAAATTTGATTTGGTTATTCTGACCGTATCGCCTATGTATACCTCATAATTGTTTCTTCCGTCAAGAGTCAGATACAGCAGCTTTTCACGCACACATGTATTTTTGACCTCAAGCACTGCGTTATCAGAGAAGATGATCGGACGTGCCACAAATGAATGAGGACAGATCGGTGTTACGCACAGGCAGTTGACTCTCGGGTCTGTTATAGGCCCTCCTGCCGACATTGAATATGCCGTTGAACCTGTCGGTGTTGAAACTATAAGCCCGTCAGCACGGTAATTGGAGATCAAAACTCCTCCCTCGGAAAGCTCAAGGTCAATTATACGTGCGACAGAGCCATTTGAAATTACGGCATCATTTAAAGCAAAGGCACTTACGGTCTTTTTGCTTTTTGACGAAATGATCTCTACCGAAAGCATAGATCTTTCCTCTACCTTATAATCACCCTCAAAGAGCTTTGAGAGCATATCAAGCTCATAAAGCTCGAGCTCTGCCATATATCCAACTCTGCCGAGATTTATTCCGAGTATCTTTAACTGCTTTTCAGCGGCACGTCTCGCCGCTTCAAGAATAGTTCCGTCTCCGCCCAGTACGATTATTACGTCCGATTCTGAATATATCTTTTCGGTCGGAACATATTCGATCATACCGTCATCACACTTTGTACGTTCTATTCTTGATCTGTTGAACGATGCCACCCGGATATGACAGTCATATTGCAGCAGCTTGTTTATAACCGACATTGCGGCAGTAACTTTGTCGGGTATATTAAAATTTGTTACGATTGAAACATTCATCATTTCTCTTAATTTCTCCCTTAAAGTCTGTTAAAAAACACTTTCGACGGGCATACCTTTCTGATGATTTCACGTCAATGGTTTTATACGTTTTTTGTCATTTTAAAAAATTCGGAGACCGAAGTGTTTATATTTTCTTGAGTCTGACCACCATCGACGCACTGCTTTGAACGAACAAAATATGCAAGGTACTCAATGTTTCCGTCTCCGCCCTCGATAGGAGATCTCATCAGTCCCATCAGTTCAAATCCGCACTCGGTGGCACACAAGACCACCTTTTCTACCGCTCTTTTTCTGTCCGAAATCAAACGCACGATCCCGCCCTTATCAAGAGCCGCCGCACCTGCTTCAAACTGCGGTTTTATAAGGCTTATGAAAATTCCGCCGTCTTTTAATACCGAGTATACGTTTGGGATTATGTATGTTTGAGATATGAATGATACGTCCATAACTGCAACGTCAGCACACATATGCTGTGATATGTCCTCGGGCTTTAAATTTCTTGCATTGAACTTTTCACGTGAAAGCACACACGGGTTTGATGCAATTTCCTTGACAAGCTGATCCTTGCCCGAATCAAAAGCATACACAAACCTTGCTCCGTGCTGAAGAAGACAGTCCGTAAAGCCTCCCGTAGATGCACCTATATCAACGCAAACACTTCCGCTTACATCTATTTTGAAGTTTTCGATAGCCCCTTCGAGCTTCAGCCCGCCACGGCTTACATATTTTTCAAAGCTCATCAATTCGACCTTGTGGGATATCCCTTCCCCTGTCGGCACTTCCCACGACGGCTTCTTTATGACAACTCCGTCAAGCACGACATTTCCCGATTCGATAAGCTCTTTTGCTCGGCTTCGACTTCGTGTATATCCGTTGTCGGTCAAAAAAACATCAAGTCTCATACTAACGGAACGATTCCCACGCTATCGGTGATTATATAGACCATGACCGCAACCATGATGCCGACAGCCATACCTATTATGACCTGCAAGGGAGAGTGTCCTATCTTTTCCTGTAGCTTTATATCAACATCGGAGTTTATCTCATCTGCCAAGGTGTTGAGAAGCTCTGCCTGCTTTCCTGCCTCACGTCTGACTCCTGAAGCGTCACGCATAACGACAAGGGCAAGGATTATGGAGATAGCAAATGCCGCCGAATCCATTCCGTAATATATTGCGGCGGATGCGGCAAGGGCAGAAACGCATGCCGAGTGAGAGCTCGGCATTCCTCCGCTTTCAAATATCAAAGAGACGAAATTTATCTTTTTCTTTCCGCATGAGATCATTCCGGTAAATATCTTACAGATCTGGGCAACGAGCCATGCCGCTCCTGCCGAGATAAGCATATAGTTACTAAACAGTTTCAAAAAAAACTCCATAAAATCTTCCTTTCACTAAAAAATCATACCAAGTCTTTATCAGATCAACGATCAATAAAGACGTTTTGACAGATATTCTGCCAACTCTGTCAAAATTTCGGATCCCTTGTATGAGGCAATATGCTCTATCGCACTTTTCGTAAGAGCTTTGACGGTTTCTTTTGCCTCTTCAACACTGTAATATGTCATAAACGTTGTCTTGGTTTCGGGATCGGTCCGATTTTCAAAATCCAAAATATCATCGGTGATCTGGAACGCCAGACCAATATTTCGTGCGTACGCACATATATTTGTCATTCTTTCGTCGCCTTCGTTAACACCTGCGGCTATACAACCGAGCTTGGCGGATGCTTCGATCAGCTTACCTGTTTTCAAGGATACCATCTTTGTAAGCTTTTCAAGGGAAAGACGTTCTGTATCGCCCCTCAAGTCCATCACCTGTCCGCCTACCATGCCAAATGTCCCTGCCGCTTCTGCTAAAGCACGTACCGCACGTATCTTGTCGGTATCTGATATTATATCGCCTTTTGAAATGACCTCAAAGGCATATGTCAGCAAGGCATCTCCCGCCAAGACCGCTCCCGATTCTCCGAATATCTTGTGGCACGTGGGATTTCCCCGCCTGAAGTCATCGTCATCCATACACGGAAGATCGTCGTGTATAAGAGAATAGGTATGCACCATTTCAATTGCACTGCCCAATTGCAGAGCCGCCTCGTCTCTGCCTCCAAACAGACGGCAGACCTCCAGGGTGAGCATTGGCCGTATCCTTTTTCCACCGCTCGAGATGCTGTAGATCTGGGCATCTGTTAAAGACTTCATATCATCATCTTGCAAAGCAAAATATCCTTTGACGGCAGAGTCTATCAAATTAACGTTTTCGTTTATACGCTCTTTTATCATAATTCTTAGCTGTAACTGTTCCTTGTCGTATTTATCCCGATAGTTAGTCATTGCCTTTAAAATCCGTTTCGGTCACCGTTCCGTCGGGATTCTTCGACAGCATCTTTATTTTTAACTCTGCATTGTCGAGCTTTGAGTTACATATTCTCAAAAGAGATACACCCTCCTCGTAAACAGAGAGAAGATCGTCGAGCGGAGCCTTTCCGTCTTCAAGCAATTTTACTATTTCGTCGAGTCGGGCGATCGCCTGCTCGAATGTAACACTGTCATTTTTCTTGTTCATAACCATATCACCTCAAATATCTGCGATTTCTGTCTTTACCTTATCTGTGCCTCAAGCGAACCGTCAGAGAATCTTATCTCGACCGTATCCGATGATCTCACTGAGTTTACGGACGAAACACCTTTTCCGTCGTGTGTTACATATGCAAATCCACGTGTAAGCACCGACAGCGGATTAAGTGCCTCCATACCCGAGGCAAGAAGAGAAAATTTCTCTCGCTTTTGCCGTAATATACGGTCTGCGGCAGAGCAAACACAGTTCTCGGTATCGGACAGCCTCATTCGGTACTCGTCAAGCATTCTGAGCGGAGATGTCAGAGCAGACGAGCTTGAGATGATCTTAAGCCTTTGTGCAAGAGATTCGATATCTCTTTTTATATACAGCTTAAGCTTGTCACCCAGATCGTCAAGCTTGCGTTTTGTTTCATTTGAATCGGAAACAGCCAATTCGGCAGCTCCCGACGGGGTGGGTGCACGCATATCGGCAACGAAATCACATATAGTGAAATCGACTTCATGTCCGACTGCTGAAATAACAGGCAATCGGCACATAGCGATCGTTCGTGCAAGAGCTTCGTCGTTAAACG
The DNA here is from genome assembly GCA_017390195.1 of Clostridia bacterium. Classification (GTDB taxonomy): domain Bacteria; phylum Bacillota; class Clostridia; order Oscillospirales; family CAG-272; genus RGIG1023. The sequence goes on from JAFPCR010000015.1 coordinate 23,189, forward strand.
CCCACAGATCCTCAGCAGAGCCTCCTCCACGTCCGACTATGATCAGATCCACGCTTTGTGTCTCGTCAAAGTATCTGACTCCCCCTGCAATCTGTGCGGCTGCCCCGTCTCCCTGAACCTGAACGGGATAAAGAACTATCTCGGTCGACGGAGATCTGCGTCCGATAATATTTATCATATCATGTATAGCCGCACCTGTCGGAGAGGTCACTATCCCTATCCTTGACGGATCTTTTGGCAGTTGCTTCTTTCTACTCTCGTCAAACAGTCCCTCTGCATACAGCTTACGCTTGAGCTGTTCAAATGCCATATATAACATACCCACACCGTCAGGCTGTAGCATATCGGCACAAAGCTGATAAACTCCACCCTTGACGTATTCGGTGATCCGTCCGCCGACTATAACCTTCATGCCGTTTTCAGGAACGAACGTAAGGCTTTCCGCACTGCTGCGATACATTACAGCCCTCAACTGACTGTTTTCGTCCTTGAGCGTAAAGTACAGATGTCCCGAACTGTGATTGACGAAGTTGGATATTTCACCTTTGACCAAAACGCTCTTGAACATCGGATTTCCGTCAAAGAGCATTTTGACAAATTCGTTTATCTGGGTCACTGTGAGAATATTGGCTCTGTTATTTGTCATTTAAAAATTCCCTCCTGCACAGCAATGCCACTCCTGCGGCATTATCCGAAGAAAATTCGGGGCGTGCAAAGTAAGTATTATTTCTTTTGGACAAAACATCTTTTATCTTGGAATTGCTCATGACTCCGCCCGAATACACAATCGGTATATCGGGGTATTCAATGCGAAGATTTTCACTGAGCTTATCAAGCGTATTTGCAACAAATGAGAATGTGTAGTCACACACAAGTCCGATGTTATCGGTATTGGCATACAGTTTAAGAGCAAGATTTTCAAGTCCCGACATATTGCAATGAAGTGATTTCACGCAAATTCTCGGTTTCGGAATGCTTGCGTGAACCTCGGTAAAGCAAAGATCCTCCATCTGTTTTCCGCAAGGAAAGTCAAGTCCCATAGCGACCCCGATCCTGTCTATTGCCTGCCCTGCCGTGAGGTCGTCTGTGCCTCCTATCAGCTCAACGCAAAATCCGTTGCCTGACGGTGTAACATCGAGTATCTCCATCGTGCCACCCGACACATGGAAAGCGGCAAAACGACTGTTTATAAGTTCTTCTGTCGCACCGCTCGAATAAAGAGCCGCCATGATATGCCCGTTTTGGTGCGAAAAACGCATAAGAGGCACTCCAAGCACCGCCGCTATCGAGGATGCGACTGCTACTCCCGTAAGGAAGCACGGCATATAAGACCCCTCTGCGTCTCTCGGATATGCCGAACAGCCGACCGCTATAGGTGTATATCCGCAAATAGCTTCCCTAAGCTTGTCCGAAAGCTGCGGAATATTTTTTATATGGGCAAACACCGCATCGCTTTGACGCAGTCCTCTTTCACCGTTCTCAACGAAAAGAAGCTTTTTGATATTGGCAATGATGTTGCCGTTCATGTCGCATATTGCGACAGACGTGGTGTAATTGCTCGTATCAATTCCGATAAAACATTTTTTATTCATTTTCAGATACGGCATCTTCTGCCGCCTTTTCTTCTTTTTTGTTTGAAAGAGACTTATAGACCGAGTTCAAAACACCGTTGATAAACGCTCTCGCCTTTTCATCGTCATATTTCTTTGCAAGCTCGACCGCCTCGTTTATAGAAACGTTTTCGGGAATCTCCTTGACATACAGCATTTCGTATACTGCAAGTCTTATTATGCTGCGGGAGACGAAGGCAAGTCTGTTGGCACGCCATCCGTTCGAGTGTTCTCCTATGATCTTATCTATATCCTCGATATGCTCACAGATCCCAAAGTAGGTAGACTCTATGTATTTATCCTGGGCGATATCTCTGTCCTCACACGCAAGCTCGTAGATCTCACGGTAGTTTTCCCCGTTATGAAATTCGGTCTCGAAAACAAGTCCGAATACCGCTTCTCTTGCTTCTCTTCTTGTCATAATTTATATATCCTGTCCTTTCGGTTGTCTTTCACATATGGTGGCTGTGCTTTTTGACACAATACCGCACTATATCACTGTATATTATATATTACATACCCCGAATTGTCAATAAAAATATGAATATTATGTGATTTTTATACATTTTTCGGAATAGTATTGAAAAGACGAAAAAAAGCAGAACGGAGGTCGGAATGAGAAAACAATTTGCGGTAATTTGCATGGCACTTGCCTGTATACATACAGTGATCCTGCCTTTTTGTGAATACAAGAATTCCCCGCTTGATATAACGGTAGGTGTTTCGGAAACGGAAAACAGCGAAAATGAAACAACAAATGAAAAAAAGTACATAAAATGGATAGATTTTACACCGTCGGCACAGGCGCTTGAGGATGCCATGAAAACAGACATCAAGACCTACGGAAGTAAAAACCACATAAAATGGACAGAATTGCTTGCTCTCTATTCTTCGATATACGGCGGAAAATTTGAAAAATACAACACATCGGGCCTTAGCACTTTGGCAGAAAAAATACTCAGTGGTCAAAAGATCTCCGACTTGGTGGCAAACAAAAAATTATTCGACTATTATCTTGAAGCATACGGTGCCGTGTTGGGCGGTATGCTCGGAGAATTTACTGAAATAACCGAAAATCCCGACGGAACTCAAAGTGCAGAGTCAAAATACGGTTTGCGTGTTTTTTCGCCTATAGCAGAGGGGTATTATTACAATGATTACGATGATTTCGGCGCGTCACGTTCATACGGATATAAACGTTCACACCTCGGTCATGATATCCTCGGAAGCATCGGAACACCGATAATCGCAGTTGAGAGCGGATATATCGAGCATCTCGGTTGGAATCAGTACGGCGGTTGGAGGATCGGTATCCGTTCATTTGACGGCAAGCGTTATTACTATTACGCACACCTGCGTAAAGGTCACCCCTACACAGATCTGTACGAGGGGAAGATAGTTAATGCCGGCGAGGTCATAGGCTATCTCGGAATGACGGGCTACAGTGCAAAAGAGGATGTCAACAACATAAACATACCTCATCTTCATTACGGTCTCCAAATAATCTTCGACTCATCTCAGATCGACGGCTGGAATCAGATCTGGATCGATATGTATGAGCTTACAAAATTTCTTTCGAAAAACCGATCCAAAGTATATCGCACTTCGGATTCAAGTGACTTTTTCAGCAAACGCTATTATGAATATCCCGAAACTCCGGATTGAAAAATTTGCATATTTGATATTTTTACTGTTGCAAAAAATACGATTATGATGTAAAATATTATTCAGTAATCTGAAAGGGATGTTTAAATGCTGAATCTTACAAAAAAAATCGCTCTGCACGCATCGGTATACTATTCGGTGTGTACAGTCGTATATACACTCATTTTTATGGCTTTAGGAGGAGAACAGCCGCACGCATACCGCTTGCTTATGCTCTCTTTGTTTGCAATATTTTTTGCATGGGCAAACTGCTTTTTCGGGCTTGAAAAATACTCGTTTTCAACAAGGGTAATAACTCACTATATTTTGACTGTGTCAGGACTTTATCTCGGTACGATCTTGCCCACGGTGATAGGAAATCATACCTCGGCGAGAACGGCGTTTATCATGATGCTTTTGTATACGGTTGTATATTGTATCATTATGGTTCCCGTTTGCATTATTTCTTCGAGATCGAGAAAGAATAAAAGCAAAAGCACGGGTCGTGAGTATACTTCGATATACGCAAAGAAGAAAAAATAACAAGAAGTTAAAGGTGGCTACGGAAATGATACAGAATAATTCAGGCAGTAACAGGATATTCGACCTGCTTGCCAAAATCATACTCGGTCTTTGCGGAATTTGTCTAATACTGTTTGTCGTTGTCCTGTTCCGTAACTGCTCGTGTGCGGGCGGTGGTGCACAGGAGACCGAAAAAGAAAGCAGAGAGACCGAAAGCTCATCGCAGATACCTGCAAACAGCGTAATTCTTAACACCGTAAACGAATACGATCAAGCATATATTGACAGTATAATATTTTTCGGAGAATCGACTACCGCACATATGCGTAGCCGAGGAGTTCTTTCGGGCGGGACAAACACAAAGCAGGTATGGGCAGATTCCTCTAATACGATGATGCTCGATATAGACATTGGTATCAAAAGTATAGTTTACCCCGACACAGGTAAGGAAATGACGGTTGCAGATGCCGTTGCACAAAAGAAACCCAGATACATCGTTTTAACGTTTGGTCTTAACGGTATCGTAAGCTTTCATAACAACCAACAGCTCTTTGTAGGGTCATACAAAAAGCTCATAGAAACTATACAGGAAAACTCTCCGAACACAAAGATAATCCTCCAATCCGCATTCCCTGTTGCAGAAGCCAAATATCAATCGTCGTGGGCGTACTCGGCATCTCCCGATATGATAAACGAGTATATCGATACACTCAACGAATGGGCAATAGATATAGCAAAGTCGTTTGAGAACGTAAAATATATTGATACTGCACAATTGCTCAAGGACGCAAACGGGTATCTTAGACCCGAGTATCAGACAGACGGTATCCATCTCACGGCAGATGCGTATAGGGCTATCCTCAATTATATAGGCACACACAAATACACCGATTAAAACAAGATCAAGGACGGAATTAAAAAGATGAAAACAAAACTTATATCATCGGCACTTGCCGTATTAACATTGCTCTCTCTGTTAACACTTCTCTGCTCTTGCGGTGCAAGTGTCGAATACAAAGACGATATAACATCAACGCATATAGTATCCGAGCTTGAAAAGATCTTGCCCAAGGACGACGGCTATGAAAAGTACAGCTCTGCATGGGTGGAGATAAGAGGGTTCGACACCGAAAAAGCCGTTGATTTCTGCGTTACACACGCAACCGCCGACATGAATGAATTCGGAGTTTTCCGTGCAAAAAATTCTTCTGACGCAGAAGCAATAAAAAAATCTGTTGAAAAATATATCCGCAACAGCTATGAGGACAAAAAGCAGTATGCAAGTCAGTACAAGGGTGCAACTGAACTCGAAAAAATCGAGGGGTCTTTCGTCAAAGTTTATGGGAACTATGTAGTCTACGCATATCTGACAAAGGCTGACGGAAACACCGCAACTCAGGCGATCGAGAATATGCTCAAAAAATAAACCATAATAAAAAACGGCTTGTTTGATCAAACAAGCCGTTTTTTATTCTTCAAACAGGTTTGCATAAAAATGCTTTTGCTCCGCAGCACTCAAGCTCCCTGCAAGCGTTTTCAGCACTTTGGGAGTTCTCAAATATTCCGAAAACAGAAGGTCCCGAGCCGCTCATCATAGCATTTAATGCTCCGTTTTTCTTCATTATCTCCTCAAGCTCCGAAACGAAACCGTTCACGCCGGCGATCACATCTTCGAACACATTGAACATATTGTCGCACACCCCTCTGAGATCTTGGTCTTTCAATGCGTTCAACATAAAGCTCAGCCGTTTTTCGGATTCTTTTTCCAAATTGCGGTCCGAGAAATTATCGTATTTTTTGTCGAGTTCTCCAAATGCCCACGGAGTCTTTACCCCTTCGCCTTTGATCGCCACAACGATAAAGCATTTCGGAAGCTTTGGACATTCACCTAGCATCCCGCCGATCCCACGTGCTGTTTTAGTGCCTCCTATGAGGCAAAACGGCACGTCTGCTCCTATTTTTTCGGAGAGCTTTACCAGATCATCAAGTGACATCTTCTTGTCATCCTTGCATAAACGGTTCAAAATATTAAGCACTGCCGCCGCATCTGCACTTCCGCCTGCCATTCCCGCAGGTGACGGGATATTCTTTTTTATCCTTATATCGATTTTTGCACACTCACCTATGCTTGTCAAAAATTCCTCTGCTGCACGGTATGCGATGTTCCCTTTTCCCGAAGGTATCTCTACGTTAATTCCATCACTTTCGCATGACACGGAAATAGTTGTTTTATCCGAACTTTCATAGTCTACCTCCACGGTATCACAAAGCGAGATCTGTTGCATTATGCCGCACAGATCGTGGTATCCGTCAGGACGTTTTCCGACAATATCCAAATACAGGTTTATCTTGGCATATGCGTTGTCATATGCCGATGAAGCAGTTTGCATAGACCCTCCGTTCCGACGTTTGCAACAGGCAAACGTCTATATGAGTGAAAAAATCAAACGGCGTTTGGTTTTTTGTATCTTCACATTGTATAATAATATCATATTACCGTAAAAATTTCAATATTTTTTATTATACTCACTTTGTTGCTATTGACTTTTGTTGCCTGAAAGGTTAAAATATATAGTAATTATAATTATAATATAATTTAATAGAGCAATTGTAACGGAGGGCATTATGGACGATATGCAAAAGAATAATAGCAGTAATATTTCCGATGACAATTATTATAATAATGACAAGCACAAGGATAACCGCTCCCCTGCAAAAAACGATTCAAGCAAGTCCTCTGTGCAAAAAGGCAGAAATCGCACAGACAGTTTTCAAAAGAAAAAAGAGGAGTCTGCCAAAGATCAATATAAAAACGAAGATCCCGATTTCGAAAGCGGGATAAAAAAGGGCGGAAGAGTGAAGACCGCAGTTGTCGTCACCTTTGCTGTTGTCTGCTTGCTTATATACACGATAGTCAACAATCAGGTCATAACAAATTGGTTTGCTTGGCTTTTAGGTATACTTGCCCCCATTTTGATCGGTGCCGCAATAGCATATATTGTAAACCCCATCTTGCATTTCTTCGAATATGTCGTGTTCAAACGTATGAAGATAGGAAAGTTGAGACGTGCAGTTTCCATGTTTCTTACATACGTTTTGGTTATTTTGATCATATTCCTGCTTGTTATTATGATCTTGCCGGAATTGAGCAGTGCATTCGCAGACCTTACTTCAAGGCTCTCGCACTATATTGATAATGCGATTGCTATCATAAACAATACACTCAACGGGATTTTTAATACTAACAAAGAATATCTCAATTCCGATTACATAAACAAAATTTTGGAAGACTTTATAGGAAGTCTCGGCAATATCAGCGATTTCCTAAACATCTACGGTCGTGACATCATGTCGGCAATAAGGTCTATATACGATGTGTTCTACAACATACTCTTCGGTCTCATAATCTCGTTCTATATACTTGCGACCAAGGAAAAACGTATTGCACAGATAAAGAAATTCTCCCGTGCGATGTTCAAGGAAAAGACCTACAACGCTATTATGTCAGTAGGAAACATAGCGAACCGTTGCTTTGGCGGATTTATCAAAGGGAAACTGTTTAATGCACTTATTATAGGAATCCTGTCTTATATAACGTTCGTTATTTTCGGTATCCCCTATCCTATCATTATTGCAGTGTTTGTCGGTGCGACAGATATAATTCCCGTATTCGGTCCGTTTATCGGAGGAATTCTCGCAGGAATAATCGTATTCTTTGTAAGTCCTAACTCTCTTTTGGTTTTTATTATCTTAGTTGTAGTTATTCAGCAAATAGACGGAAACTTCATAGGTCCGAAGATCCTCGGAAGCAGCACGGGTATAAGCTCCCTTGCCGTAATTTCTGCAATCTTGATCATGGGTGGAGTCTTCGGAATAGTCGGAATGCTTATCGGTGTTCCCTTGTTTGCTTTGATAATCGAGGTAGTTAAAAACATTGTCAACAGCAGGCTCAAAGACAAGGGATATCCTCATCGAACAGGCTATTATTATCCCGAAAATTCGATCGTGCGTTCCTCTGACGACAAGGAGGATATCCTGCACAAGAAGATGGCTATAAACCGTGCGATCGACTCGGTATGGGCAAGGATCAAAAAGAAAGTCAAGTCACGTTCGGACAACAAAGGCAACTATAACAAGGACAAAGACAAGGATAAAAAAGATAAGAAATAAACTCTCTGTATCAAGGTTTAATTTATGACAAGATATAAAACCATTAAGAACGACATAGTAACCCCTCCCCTATCTAACGGCCTGTGCCGTGATTTAAACAATATTCTCAAGGATCTTGATGCAATAGACCATAGCGAGAGCAGACTTTTGGAATTGAGAACGGCGAAGATCAGGGAGATCGTACGAACGATACTGTCGAATCCGTTAGAACGAGAATGTATTTTTGACTTCTTTAAGCAACTGCGTCCCAAGCTTGATCTTAGTTCGAGCGATGCCTGCCATCTTAATTTTAATGAGCTTAATATGTTCTTTCGCCGTCTTTCTGCGATGGAGAGAATTACCGCTTGCCGTGAAATGTTCAAAATGGCGGCAAGACGGCGTAAGGTATCTATCTATGATTTCTTGGATGAGCCGTCAGAACAGGTGCCGAGCGAGTCAAAAGGAAAGATATCATACTTTAAAAATTCTTATGCGGATGAGGCTTTTATCGTATTCAATGAAAAATTCGGAGATCTGCGTTCTTCATATGCCGAATCATTTGCTCGGGCTTGTGAAAATGTGTACGATGGTACTTGCGAATATTGTATCTTACCCATAGAAAGCTCAAAAGACGGAAAGCTTTCAACATTTTATTCACTGATAGACAAATACGAATTGAAAATAGAGGCGGTATGTGACATTGAGTTTAATGATACAGATCACAGTACGTCATTCGCTCTTCTGAAAAAGTCAATACGAAATATGTGGAGCGACAGTATGTCTAATATGTTCTTCGAGATACGGTTTACTGTAGATCAACAATCCAAAATGTCACTGGCAGATATACTCACCGCCGCAGAATACTGTTCGATGCGTATTATAAAAATAGATTCAGTTCCTCTGCCCTATTCCGACAAAGAATTTTCGCACTATATAGTGTTCGGAATAGACAGTGCAGAGCTTGTTCCGTTTCTGTTGTATCTTCTAATCGATGCTCAGCATTGTATTCCAATAGGGATTTATAAAAAAATACGTCCCAAAAACTCTAAATAATTTTTTACTGAAAAGGAAGGATATTCAATGGATCAGATATCTTACTCACCTAAAGGCGTTTGCAGCCGAAAAATAGATATAACCGTAGACAAAGACAGCGGAGTTATCGACTCTGTTAAATTCACAGGCGGATGTGCAGGAAATACTCAAGGTGTCGCATCCCTTCTTGTTGGTATGAAGGTCGAGGATGCAATCTCGAGACTCGACGGAATAAGATGCGGATATAAGAACACGTCATGTCCCGATCAGCTTGCACAGGCACTGAAAGGATATTTGAATAACAATTCTAACAATTAAGATCATCAATCAAGGAGCAATACAGAATGTCAAATTACACTGATAACTATTCAAAATGGCTTAACTGCGATATGCTTTCAAGCGAAGAAAAAGCAGAGCTTCTCGCAATCGCCGACAACGACTCGGAGAAAAAATCGAGATTTTCATCATATCTTTCGTTCGGCACTGCCGGACTCAGAGGCATAATGAAAACGGGTATGAATGCGATGAACATACATACAGTCGGTTATGCTACACAGGGTATAGCTAACCTCATTATAAAGGAGAACAGAGTAAGCAGCGGAGCCGTTATTGCATACGACAGCCGCAACAACTCCGAGAAGTTCGCCAAAGTAGCCGCTTGCGTTCTTGCGGCTAACGGTATAACCACATATATATTTGACGGAGTAAGACCCACTCCCGAACTGTCTTTTGCTCTGCGTGAACTCAAATGTGTAGCGGGAATAAATATTACCGCTTCACACAACCCCAAGGAATACAACGGATACAAGGCTTACTGGGAAGACGGAGCACAGCTCCCTCCCGAGCATGCCGATACCGTATCAAAGGAAATCGCAAAGCTCGACATATTTACCGATATTCGCACGACCGATTTTGATGAATCCGTAAAGAACGGTAAGATCAAGATCATCGGAGATGAGATAGATGAGAAATATCTTGAGCAGGTTTTGATGCAGAGGGTAAACCCGAGTGCAATAGCTGCGGTTGCCGATGAACTCAAGATCGTATACACTCCCCTTCACGGTGCAGGACATAAACTTGTACCCGAGATTCTCAAAAGAAGCGGACTGAAGCACCTTTACACAGTATCTGAACAAATGGTGCTTGACGGAAACTTCCCCACGGTAAAGAAGCCCAACCCCGAGATCAGCGACGTATTTGACCTCGGAGTTAAGATCGCACAGAATATAGGAAGCGATCTCGTTGTTGCAACAGACCCCGATGCCGACCGTGTAGGTGTCGTATCAAAGACAACTGACGGAAATTTTGTAACGATCAGTGGAAACCAGATGGGAGCATTGTTGCTCGATTATATAATTACCGCATACGAAGAAACAAACACTATGCCCGACTCGCCCTATGCGGTTAAGACAATAGTTACTTCTGAACTTGCAACAAAGATATGCAATGCCCACGGAGTGCATATTTATAATGTTCTGACAGGATTTAAGTTTATAGGAGAGGTCATAAAGAAACACGAGCAGGCAGGAAAAGGATTCTACCTTCTCGGCTTTGAGGAAAGCTACGGATATCTTAAAGGAACATATGCACGTGACAAGGATGCTGTTGTAGCATCTATGCTTATCTGTGAAATGGCGGCTTTCTACAAGGCAAAGAATATGACTTTGCTTGATGCACTCAACGGTCTGTATGAGAAATACGGATTCTCTTATGAGACAAATATCGAGATCAATATGGACGGAGTCGACGGAAGCGAACGTATGGCGGCACTCATGGTATCACTGCGTGAGAACTCTCCAAAGTGCTTCGGCGGTGTTGATGTAGCCGTAGTAGGTGATTACCTCAAAGAGACAATCACTGACTTGAATACAAAAGAGGTGGCTCCTACGGGACTTCCTAAATCAAACGTTCTCTATTATAAGCTGACAAACGGTGATGTCATCGTTGCAAGACCGTCGGGAACAGAACCTAAGGTCAAATTCTACTTCCTGCTCTCGGGAAAAGATTCCTCAGAGACAACTAAAAAGTTTGAAGCCTATAAAGAAACCGTATCGGTCTTGATTAAATAAACAATACAAAAAGAGGTAAACTCGTTTTTTATGAGTTTGCCTCTTTTTCTATATTATATAACATTTACTCCTGAATAAGAACAGCTCGGCAGGGAGAACCGTCCAGATCCCTCATCTTCAAAGGAAACGCACACAAAGTATACTCTCCTTCACCGACGGCATCAAGCTTTAATCCCTCTAAAATCACAACTTCCGATTCGAGCAAAACTTTATGTGCCGATTGACAATCGTGAGCGACTGCGACACTTTGGTTCTCAACTCCGACAAGAACCATACCACGTTTGACACTCTCCTCTGCTCCGTCTGCCGTAAAGGTTGCTCTACCCTTAACGAGCAGACGTTTAACACCTATCGGCACTTTCGATGTGATAAAGCCCGAGTCTATACTGTCGTCGTTGCACTCAACTACAAGTGCTTTGCCGTAACACTTTTCAAGATCTATGGCATCAACACCGTACCCGCTGTCGATAAAGTGAAACGGTGCGTCGATATGGGTAGCGTTGTGAACGCACATTGATACAGCGGTAAGATTACAAACTGCGTCATTCGATATTGACATTATTCGCTTTGCCTCGGGGCTTGGGTCGCCCTGAAAGACCACCGCCGAAAAGAGTTCACGTGTTATATCTATTATTTTCATATAAGCAATTCCCCTCATCAGTCGCCTGAAAGCAATTTTTCAAGCTGACGCATTTTGTTGTTTGAATGATCGTAAGCACCGTGGTAATCGTCAAGATTCTTAAAGCATTCCTCAAAGTCGCAATATATGTCATAAAGAACTGTAGGCGGGATCTTGTCTACACTGACAAACAGCTCGTCAAGTTGTTTCAAGGCTTCGGAATAATTTCTACCTTTCATACATCTCTTGATCTCTATATGCTTTTGAAAAAACTCCGTGCAAGTGTCCTGAGCTATTCTTCCACTGTCGAATGCACCGTTCTCAACGCCTTCAAGTGCAAGAATATAATTACAAAAGATATCATTACAAACTACAATCGACGTTGATACATCATCAATGATATCCGAATTGAGCGTGGGAGATATCTTTCCTATATATCTAAAGCAAATACAGCACATACTTTCAACTTCCGAGGTTCTATATACCGTCTTTTTAGCATATTCAAGCGATTCGTCGAGGTATCTTCTCGCATTGTGAAGATTTCCCGACAGTATTGCGTCGGTCGCTATTCCGAAATCACACTCGGATATTATGTAATTTATCTCGTCATCGCTTTCATCAATCTCGCTTAATTTTGAGCATAAGCTTCTCGCAATTAAAAATTCACGGTCGGAATATGCCTTTTTTATGTCGCTGATTATCGATATTTTTTGATACAAAAAAGCATCTTTATCATCTGCCAGCAAATACCCTGCCGGAATATTCAATCTGTCTGCCAAGTAAACGACAGTCGGTACGGACGGTAATGCCGCACCGTTCTCTATTCTGCTCAGCATATTACGGGTTATCATATCCCCCGCCAACTGCTGTTGTGTCATCATCTTAGACTGACGCAGATCCTTTATCTTTTCTCCTATATTCATATGTTAAATGCCTCTCTGTGAAAAAGTAAATAATATTTACTTTTTGATTATATCATATAAAATCACTTAATTCAATACTTAACGACAAAAAAAGGGCTGCGCTATTTACGCAGCCCCTTAAAATTATTTATTGTTGTAAAGTCCACGCTTTACATAGTGAGTGTGAAGGATCTCGTGAGCCTTGTGGCTGTTGGGTTCGCCGAAATATTCATCATAGATCTTCTTTACAGCAGAGCTTTCGTGAGATTTTCTGATGTCCTTCTGCTCGTCTGCTTTGTAAAGTATAGCCGCTCTGGTAGCTGCCAGATCTATCGAATTACGTACAGAAGCAGGCTGAATAGGCTGTCCGCCTCCGTTTACGCAACCGCCGGGACAAGCCATAACTTCAATAAACTGAACATCAAGCTCGCCTGCCCTTACAGCATCAAGTATCTTCTTTGCATTTCCTGAACCGCTTGCAACTGCAACGTTGAGGTTGATGTCGCCGATCTTATAAGATGCGAGCTTAACACCCTCTACGCCACGTACATCGTTGAATTCGACCTTCTCAAGAGGCTTGCCTTCGATAACCTCGGCAGCCGTACGGAGAGCAGCCTCCATAACACCACCGGTTGCTCCGAAGATAACACCTGCACCCGATGCAACATTGAAAGGATCGTCGAAATCTTCATCTGCAAGGTCACGGAATTTGATTCCTGCTTTTTCTATCATTCTGCCGACCTCACGTGTTGTAACAGCAAAGTCAACATCGGGAACACCTGCTGCAGACTGACCGTCACGGCCTATCTCGAATTTCTTTGCAGTACAAGGAATTGCAGATACAAATACTATATCTTTGGGATCCCAGCCCATCTTTTCAGCATAATATGTCTTTGCGATTGCTCCGAACATCTGCTGAGGAGACTTACATGTAGAAAGGTTATCAACAAAATCGGGGTAGTAATGCTCACAGAACTTGATCCAACCGGGTGAGCATGATGTGATCATCGGCAATGCCCCGCCGTTCTTTACTCTCGAGAGGAATTCATTTGCTTCTTCAAGAATCGTAAGGTCTGCGGTGAAGTTCATATCGAATACACCGTCAAATCCAAGTCTTCTGAGTGCCGCAACCATCTTGCCCTCGCAATCGGTTCCGGGAGCATATCCGAAGCATTCGCCTATCTGTGCTCTTACAGAAGGTGCAGTACAGATGAGGACATGCTTTGTCGGGTCTGCAATTGCATCAAATATCTTATCGGTATCATCTCTTTCATAAAGAGCTCCAACAGGACAGGAAACGATACACTGACCGCAATTGATACATGATGTGGAAGCAAGATCCTGTCCGAAAGCACAGCTGATCTCTGTGTCGAATCCACGGTTGTTTGCACCGATAACTCCGACTCCCTGATTGTTACATGCACCTACACAACGGCGGCAAAGAATACATTTGTTGTTATCACGAATGATCGAAACCGAAGAGTCATCGATCTTATACTCGTTGACAGTTCCCTTTATATATCCCTCATCAACACCGTAGTCACGGCAGAGCTTCTGAAGCTCACAGTTTGTGCTGCGTATGCAAGAGAGACATTTCTTTTCGTGGTTGGAAAGAATGAGCTGGAGGTTCATCTTTCTCGATGCCTGAACACGGGGAGTGTTAGTGAAGATCTCCATACCCTCGTTTACGGGGTATACACATGCCGTAACAAGTCCTCTTGCTCCCTTAACCTCAACCAAGCAGAGACGGCATGCACCGATCTCGTTTATATCTTTAAGATAGCAAAGTGTGGGAATATCGATATTTGCGATTCTTGCCGCCTCAAGAACGGTAGAACCCTGAGGCACTGCGTATTCCACACCGTTAATTTTTACATTTACTGTTGCCATTTTTCGCAATCTCCTTCCGTTTACTGTTTGCTGATTGCATCAAACTTACATCCGCTCATACAAGCACCGCACTTTACGCACTTAGCGGCATCGATCGTAAGCGAAGGCAATTTGTGTCCCGGTGCAACATAATCTGTCTTTATAATTGCATCTGCAGGACAGTTCTTAGCACACTTTCCGCAACCGATACATTTCTCTTTGTCGATCGTATAGTTAAGAAGCTTCTTACATACGCCCGCAGGACACTTCTTATCCACGATGTGAGCGATATATTCGTCCTTGAAGTAACGCAGAGTAGAAACAACGGGGTTAGGTGCTGTCTGACCGAGACCGCAGAGGGATGCACTCTGAATATACTTGCAAAGTTCTTCCATTCTGTCGATATCCTCAAGCTCTCCGTTGCCGGAAATTATCTTATCGAGGATCTCAAGAAGTCTCTTAGTACCGACACGGCAAGGTGTACATTTTCCGCAGGATTCGTCAACTGTAAAGTCAAGGAAGAATTTTGCGATATCAACCATACAGTTATCTTCGTCCATAACGATAAGTCCGCCTGAACCCATCATAGAACCGATAGCAAGAAGGTTGTCGTAATCTATGGGGGTGTCTATGAGCGATGCGGGGATACAACCACCGGAAGGTCCGCCTGTCTGAGCAGCTTTGAACTTTTTACCGTTCGGAATTCCTCCGCCGATCTCCTCAATGACCTCACGCAGAGTCGTTCCCATCGGAATCTCAACAAGTCCTGTATTTACGATCTTTCCGCCAATAGCGAATACCTTTGTTCCCTTTGATTTCTCAGTACCCATCGAAGCAAACCAATCTGCACCCTTGAGAATGATCTGGGCGATATTGGCGTATGTTTCAACGTTGTTGAGAATGGTGGGCTTACCGAACAATCCCTTAACTGCGGGGAACGGAGGACGGGGACGAGGCTCTCCACGCTTACCTTCAATAGAAGTCATAAGTGCAGTCTCTTCTCCGCAAACGAATGCACCCGCACCGAAACGGAGCTGAACATCAAAGCTGAAGTCTGTTCCGAAGATATTCTCTCCGAGCAAGCCCTCGTTGTGCGCCTGATCAATTGCGATCTTCAAACGGTGAATAGCGATCGGATATTCAGCACGTACATATATGTAGCCCTGATCAGAGCCAATTGCGTAACCTGCAATAGCCATTGCTTCGAGAACCGAGTGGGGGTCTCCTTCAAGAACCGAACGGTCCATGAATGCTCCGGGGTCTCCCTCGTCTGCGTTACAGCAAACATATTTCTTTCCGGTCGAGCCCATAGCGAATTTCCACTTCAAGCCTGTCGGGAATCCTGCTCCTCCACGTCCTCTGAGTCCGGAGTCCAGAATAGTCTGAACGACTTCCTCACGAGTCATTGATGTAAGAACTTTTCCGAGAGCCTGATATCCGTCTCTCGCTATGTAATCATTGACGTTTTCGGGGTCGATAACTCCGCAGTTGTGAAGAGCAACACGGTGCTGCTTCTTGTAGAACGTCATATCGTTGAGACCTGCAACGGCATGATGGTCACCTGTCTGTTCGTGGAATTCAAAACGTTCAACAGGTGTACCGCCAATGATATGAGAATCAACTATCTCCTCGATATCTGCGGGGGTTATTCTGCTATAGAAGGTGCTGTCAGGGTAAACGATCATAATCGGTCCAAGTGCACAGAGACCGAAGCAACCGGTGGTTATTACCTTAACTTCATCTGCAATTCCCCTTGCATCGAGAACCTGTTCGAGTTTTTCTCTGATGGTAAGGCTTCCAGAGGATGTGCATCCTGTACCTCCACAAATAAGAATGTGTTTGCGGATCTTTCCTTCTTTGGCATCGAGATTTCCTACACGCAGTCCGATGGTAGGAGCATATGCTTCTCTGGCCGCATTAAGGTCGGCTAATGTCTTAATCATAATATTTTAAACCTCCAATATTCCATTTGCTTAGTCCTTGTATTTAGCAAGGATCGTGGGAACATCTGCTTTTGTGAGTCGTCCGTAAACCTCACCGTTTACTGTGAGTACGGGAGCAAGACCGCATGCACCTATGCAACGTGTAGCTTCAAGTGAATATTTTCCGTCAGCAGATGTGCTTCCGACAGGAATGTCCAACAGCCTGGAGAACTCTTCGACTATATCGCCCGAGCCTTTTACATAGCAAGCTGTACCGAGACAAACAGCAACTGCGATCTGTCCGTCGGGATTGAGCTTAAACTGTGCGTAAAAAGATACAATACCATAGATCTCTTCGAGAGCCACTCCGGTCCTTTCAGCTATAATGGTTTGAACTTCAATAGGAAGATAGCCGTAAATTTCCTGAGCCTCCTGAAGTATGGGCATCATTGCCCCCCTAACTCCGGCATACTTGTCAATTACAGCAATAAGTTTTTCTTCCTGCTCTTTGGTTCCTTTGAAGTTGACCGTAGTCAATTTCTTTTTCATAGAATAAACCTCCTGAATTGATATAAATTGAAACTCTTATAAAAAATAAATTTCAAACAACCTTAAATTTCTCGCAGCACCCGAGTATGCTCGATACTACCTCGTCGCCCGAGATCAGTACATTTACAATGCACCATAGCATACAAATTATTATAACACAATGTACAAGCAAAGTCTATACTTTTTCGAAGAAATTTTATCTTTTTTGCCTTATAATTTCAAATTATTGCCTTGCTTTTCGATAAAAGCCGAAAAAGGTCATATCTGACACAGCGTTATGTCTGACAAGACCTTTTTATCGGATCAAAATTCTTTTTTCAGCGAGCGTTCGAACAATTTGCTCATTGCCGATTCGGCACGTTCCCCGTTATAAAGAACGTCATATACGGCGTTGCATATAGGAAGCTCGACTTGATATTTTTTGCTGAGGTTGATCAATGCGGCAACCGTGTAATATCCTTCTGCCAACTGATCATATTTCTCTCCCCTTACGATCATCTCGCCGAACATTCTGTTGTGGCTGAATTTGGAAAACACAGTAGCCTCATAGTCTCCCAGATGGCAAAGCCCGTAAGCCGACAGCTCATTTCCGCCAAGAGCTGAAATGAGTCTTGATATTTCACGTGTTCCACGAGACATAAGTGCCCCTTTGAGCGTTGAAAGATTAAGGCCGTCGAGAATTCCCGCAGCTATTCCTATAACATTTTTTGATGCAGCTCCTACTTCGTTTCCGATAAGGTCGGCTCCGTAATAAAAGCGTATGAGGTCGCTTGAAAACTCATTGACCAGTTTGTTCTTAACATTCTCATCTGCACTGTCTATGACCATACAGTTTGGTATCCCCGCACAAAATTCCTGCGGGTGTCCGGGACCGAGCCAAACGGCAACACGGTTAGATTCATCAAGACCTTTTGAGGCGATCTCAGACAGACGTTCCCCCGTCTCTATTTCGATTCCCTTCATGCAAAGGACGAATATAGTGTTCTTAACGCCCTTTTCGTTTATCTCTTTGATAAGCGATCTAAGTCCTTGTGAGTTTATCGATATTACTATAACGTCGGGAGAATCAAGAGCAACATCAATAGAGGTTTCCAGCTTAACACTCTCGGGGAAAGTAACGATACCGTTTGTCCTTGTATTAAACAAAGATATGGTGTTATTGTTGTCCATCTTACTGTATACTGTCACAGTGTGTCCTATTTTATCAAGATACCAAGCAATGCACGAGCCCCAACGTCCACATCCTATTACTGTAATTTTCATATATAAAACTCCAAGCTTTTTAACAATTTGTATATATATATATATTATCACACCCTGCACCAATTGTCAATAAATCAATACAGTATCTGCCAATTTATTTTGATTTAAAACAGAGCTAATGCCGAATACCGACTGCAAATTTTATCGGTATTCGGCATTTAAATAAGCTCTATTGTTTTTGTGAAATTACATATGTTTCTTAATAAGGTCAGATGCTTCTTCAACAGGGAGAGAAGCTGTCATAACGATGTTAACTTTATGTGTTTCAGTAAGCTCGTCAAGCTCGAGAATCAATTTTTCAAAAGCTGCCATGTCCTGGTTGCAAATCTTCAGTGTAGAGTCTACGAAGAGGTCGGTTACATCGTGATTTGCAGACATAACACCTGCAATAAATCCATAAAGTGACTGAGCATCAAAAATCAAATATTCATTAGAGTTAATGAGTCTGACCTGATACTTCAGATCGTATCTGAGCTTAACTCCCTTTTCGATGCAAACGACAGAGCCTTGTGTCTTTTCGACTGCCTCGTTCACCATTGAGATGAGAGTCTTTGTTTTTCCTGTACCCTTAACTCCAACTATAAGTTTTAACATGATTTTTATCCTCCGGTTTCATCTTGTATCTTTTGGGTATTATGATTATATCACAAAAAATACGGTTTTGCAAGAGTTTTTTTGTATATTTTTTCGTATTTTGAACAAAATTTACATTCTCTGCTCGAGAGCTTTCTTGTGTTCCTCATATCCGGGCTTTCCGAGAAGAGCAAACATGTTCTTCTTATATGCCTCAACTCCGGGCTGATTAAAGGGATTTACACCGAGCAGGTATCCCGATACAGCACAAGCAAGCTCGAAGAAGTAGATCATATAACCGAGAGAATGCTCGCTTCTGTCCTCTACTTCGAGAAGAATATTCGGAACTCCTCCGTCGATATGAGCAAAGAGTGTTCCCTGCATTGCAGTCTTGTTTACAAAGTTCAAGTCCTTACCTGAAAGGAAGTTCAAGCCGTCAATGTTGTTGGGGTCATCGGGGATAATAAATTCGCTTGAGGGGTTAACAACAGACACAACAGTCTCGAAAATGTCTCTTCTTCCCTCCTGTACGTACTGTCCGAGAGAATGGAGGTCGGTCGAGAAAATTACAGATGCCGGGAACAGACCTCTGTTGTCCTTTCCCTCACTCTCTCCGTAGAGCTGCTTCCACCACTCTTGGAGCATCTGCAAATAAGGCTCATATCCCACCATGATCTCAGTGGTCTTGCCCTTGCGATAAAGGATGTTACGGATCGCTGCATACTTAAAGCAATCGTTCTTTGCAATGTCGGGATCTGTAAGTTCCTTCCTTGCGTCGTTTGCACCCTGCATAAGAGCATCAATATCTATTCCTGCAACAGCGATAGGCAAAAGTCCTACAGCAGTAAGAACTGAGAAACGTCCTCCGACATCATCGGGAACGACGAAAGTCTGATATCCTGCTTCGTCAGAGAAGCTCTTGAGTGTTCCCTTTGCACGGTCTGTGGTAACAAATATTCTTTCTCTTGCACCGTCTTTGCCGTATTTTGATTCGAGAAGATTTCTGAATACTCTGAATGCAACTGCGGGCTCGGTAGTAGTACCCGACTTTGAAATTACGTTGATGCAGACATCTTTTCCCTCGCAGATCGAGAGAAGCTCATTAAGTGCCTGAGCACTTATATTACAGCCTGAGAAATAAATGTCGGGAGTTTTTTTGTTAAGATTGTTATAAAGAGGAGATTTCATAAACTCGATTGCAGCACGTGCTCCGAGGTATGATCCTCCGATGCCGATAACAACGAGTATATCGCAGCTTTCCTGAATCTTTTTTGCACTTTCCTTGATTGCGGCAAATTCAGCCTTATCGTAATTTTCGGGGAGGTCTACCCATCCGAGAAAATCGTTTCCTGCACCCGATCTGTCGACGATCATATTCTGTGCCGTTTTTACCATCGGCTGAATGTTTGCGTATTCTTCCTCACCGATAAATGATTTCAAATACTTATCGTTTAATTTCAAAGTCATTTTGCATACCTGCCTTGTTTTTAAAAAATTTACTTTATCATTTATTCTACTACTTTCAACAGAGTTTTGCAATATGTTTTTTCAAATATTTTATAATATTTTGTTAAATTGCAATTTTGATGCTGTGTTTTGGCAAGTGTGATCATATCATCAAGAACCTTGCTGTCATTCGCATCAAAAGTTGAAAATAATTTATTTTCTCTACCGTTTCCGATGCCACGATATCTACACTTCCTATCGTTTGCTCTCCTATAGAATATGTGATACTTCCGAGCTTTTCACCTTTTTTCAACGGTGCAGGAAACGATTCCTCCAAAGAGACCGTTTTCTTCACTTCTGAGAGCTTCCCTTTAGGAACTACACACGAAAACGACTGAAATTCCACCGAACAAACATCCTTCACACCACCGATGACACCGACATTTCCCATACTCTGTCCCTCACACTCGAAGACCGCATAATTCGCAAAACCCCAATCCAACAAGCTGACCGCCGCCGCATTTCTCACATCTCTTGTCGGAGAGCCTAAGATAACGCAGATAAGTGACATACCGTCACGTTCTGCGGTTGCCGAAATACAGAATTTTGCCTTTGAAGTAGATCCTGTTTTAAGACCTGTCGCACCCTTGTAAAACCTGACAAGTCGATTTGTGTTGCTAAGTCCGAATGTTCCGTCTCTTACCGTGTCCATCCAGATCGAACTGTATTCAAGGATCTTTTTGTGGCTTATCAGTTCCCTTGATATGATTGCTATATCACGTGCCGACATAACATGGTTTTGTACTGTGTCGTCAAGTCCGTTTGTGTTTTCAAAACGGGCATTTGATGCCCCAAGCTCAGCGGCACGTTTGTTCATCATCTCGACAAAGCCCTTTTCACTTCCTCCGATATGCTCGGCAAGTGCAACTGCCGCATCGTTTGCCGAAGAGATCACAACGCATTTTATCATGTCCTCTACCGTCATCTGTTCGCCCTCTTTTAAGTATACTTGAGAGCCTCCCATAGATGCCGCATTTGCACTCGTTGTCACCATATCATCTAATTTAATCTTCCCCGAATCTACGGCTTCCATTACCAAAAGCAGAGTCATAATTTTGGTTACAGATGCGGGGGGCAATGCTTCGTCGGCATTTTGCTCGTACAGTACAGTACCCGTTTTCGCCTCCATGAGCAATGCACTCTTGCAGTCCAAGCCAAGATCAACGTCTGCATCAAATAACACACCGTTTCCTATAACGATTTGATCAGAATTATTGATGCTTGTCGAGTCGGTCATACCAAGTGCAAAGGAAAGGATCGAAAGCGGTTGCACGATCATAATTACAGCAACGGCAATTGTCAAAATCGTTTTTGCCCTTTTTAATAATTTAAACGCTTTAATCAATTTCATCACCTCATGAAAATATATGAAACAAATCAAAGCATTATTTACTAAACATCATTTTAATATTGAAATATTCATATAAAAAACGGATATCCGAAGAATCTGCTTCGGATATCCTGTCTTTTACTCAGCAAAGAACTGATATATTGTAGTCGTGTTGTATTCCTCTCCGACATCAAGTACGACCGAGGGGAAATTGCTATGGTTTATACTGTCGGGATATGCCTGTGTTTCAAGACAAACAGCACAGTTTGCAGTCTGCACACGTCCGCCCTTGAACGGATACATTACATTATCCATAAAGTTCGCCGTATATACCTGCATACCCGGTTGGTCTGTAATGACCTTCATTGCTCTGCCACTTGCGGGGTCGCAAAGGATAGCTTTACAATCGAGTATTCCTGCACGGTTGAGACAGAAGTTATGGTCGTAACCCGAACCCTTCTTAATATCCTCGTTATCTGCAAAGAAATCCTGACCAATCGTTTTTGCAGCTCTGAAGTCAAAAGGTGTTCCTTCAACACTGATGAACTCTCCTGTCGGAACAAGAGTGTCATCGGTAGCTGTATATGTATCGGCATCGATCCAAAGCGTATGACCGAAAATGGGTCCTGCGGCATATCCTGCAAGATTGAAGTATGCGTGATTAGTAAGGTTTACGACCGTCTTTTTGTCGGTCTTAGCAAAGTAATTTATCGAGAGTCCGTTATCCTTAGTCAGCTTGTATGTCACGGTAACATCAAGATTTCCGGGATAATTTTCCTCTCCGTCAGGTGAAAGATAGTGGCATATAAGCTCAGGTTCTTCAAAATCCTTGATCTCGCAATTCCAAAGCTTAGAATCAAAGCCTTCCTTTCCGCCGTGAAGATGGTTCGCACCCGAATTTATGCAGAGATCGTATTTCTTGCCGTCGAGGGTAAAATGCCCCTTTGCAATTCTGTTGCCGCATCTTCCGATGATCGCACC
>JAFPCR010000016.1 GCA_017390195.1 Clostridia bacterium
AGGTACACCCTTACAAACATAAAAAAGAGGGAAAAACTTCCCCCTTTTATTTAAAAAACATTTTCCGAGAGTTTTTGAAAGGTCTTAGGAAAACTTTTTCTAAAAAGTTTTCCTAAACGCTTCCCCCCTCGCATCTCCTCGCATCTTTCTTAATGGATATAATGAGGAGTGGGAGGCAGGTAGCGAAGATGATGATAGAAATAACCTGAGAGGTAGATATGAGCCAGCTTGTACCGAAGAAGGGGACAAGGCCTCTATACTCGTCGCCACGGAAGAATTCGAGAATGAATCTACCGACGGAGTATGTAACGAGGTAGATGAGGTAGAGCTTACCTTTGAGTATACCTTTATAGAGCAGGAAGGCGAGGGTGGCGAAGAGAATGAGTTCAAAGCCAGCCTCAAAGAGCTGAACGGGGAAGCGGACGACACCGTTGACAGAGGGGTTGAGGTGATTGGAGTGAGTGATAAAGCCCCAGCTTGACTCAACGCCGTAGCAACAACCGCCGAGGAAGCAACCTATTCTTGCGATGCCGTGAAAGAGAGCGGTAGTGGGAGCGGCGACGTCTGTAAAGACCTGAAAATCGAGTTTTTTGAGTTTAAGGTAGAGCATACCTGCACCGACACCGCCGATAAGACCGCCGTAAAAGACCGAGCCACCGAAGGTGAGGGAGAGGAACGAGATAAATTGAGGGAAATTGGAAATGGAGGAAAATCTTGAAGGGATATAAGGAATTTGGGTAATTCCGTAGAGCAGATGACCTCCGACAATAACGCCTGCGGCGGCGACGAGGAGAACTATGACCATATCGTTTTCATCACGTTTACGTCTCTTTACGCAGATCATAGCGTAAAGACCTGCGAGAACAAGACCTATACCTGCCAAAAGACCGTAGGTATAGATATCTCTTCCAAAAATTTGGAAATGAGTGAACATTCAAAAAATCCTTTCTTTAACTATTATTACATAAGAACGATGTGGCAAACAGCACAGCTTGAAGTGCAGGCAGCAAGGAAAGCACCGATGATACCTGTTGAGATAGCAGCTGTGACAAAAGAGTAATCGACATTCTTTTTACGCAGAATGATACCGAAAACGATTGCAAAAGCACCGAGAGCGAGAGCGACAAAGGAGATAACAGCCGCAACGGTGTTACCGAGCTTGATATTGGTCAAAAATGGGATAACGATCGAGAGGATTCCGCAGATCATTGCGATAAGAGAGTAGCTTTTTTTAGACATAACAGTAATTCCTTTCGTTTTTTAAGGATTTTATTTAAGCAAATATCAGTTGTCGGATTTTGGGTCGATGATTGCGATACCGAGCTCAGCAAGAGATGCGGGATCGGTGGGAGCAGGGCATTTTGACATCAGCTCCGAGGCATTCTGAACCTTCGGGAAAGCGATAACGTCTCTTATGTCCTCGAG
Organism: Clostridia bacterium; assembly: GCA_017390195.1. Classification (GTDB taxonomy): domain Bacteria; phylum Bacillota; class Clostridia; order Oscillospirales; family CAG-272; genus RGIG1023. Next base: position 1,426 of record JAFPCR010000016.1, read on the forward strand.
TCCGAGAGTCAAGGTAACGAGACGGTCGAGACCGAAAGCGAGACCGCCGTGAGGTGGAACGCCGTACTTGAAGGCTTCAAGCAGGAAGCCGAATTTTTCCTGAGTTTCCTCTTCAGTCATGCCGAGAACCTCGAACATCTTCTTCTGTATTTCGGACGAGTGGATACGGATCGAACCGCCGCCAAGCTCTGTGCCGTTAAGAACGATATCGTAAGCCTTTGCACGAACTCTGCCGGGGTCGGAGTCAAGATACTGAAGATCCTCGTCCATAGGAGAAGTGAAGGGGTGGTGCATAGCGTAGAAACGGCCGTCCTCCTCGGAGTATTCGAGAAGCGGGAATTCTGTGACCCAGAGGAATTTGAAATCGAATGGATCGAGCAGACCGAGTCTCTTTGCACATTCGACACGCAAAGCACCGAGTGCGTCGAAAACGACTTTGTTTTTGTCAGCGACAATAAGTATAAGGTCGCCTGCTTGGGCATCTACGAATGCCTTGATCTCCTCGTTCTTTTCGAAAGAGAGCATCTTTGCGTAAGACGATGAGATGTCGCCGTCCACGGGCCACTTGAGCCAAGCCAAGCCCTTTGCATGATATGATTTTGCGAACTCAACGAGCGAGTCGATCTCTTTTCTTGAGAACTTCGCACCGCCCTTGACGTTGATGGCACGCACACTGCCGCCTGCCGAGATGGCATCTTCAAAAATTCTGAAGCCGCAGTCTGCGAGAATGCCCGAAAGGTCGTTGAGCTCAAATCCGAAGCGAATGTCGGGCTTGTCCGAGCCGAATCTGTCCATCGCCTCACGGTAGGGCATACGGACGAAATCGCCCTCAAGCTCTTTTCCGAAGAAGTTTTTGAACATATATTTGAGAAATCCCTCGTGCATATTCATGACCTCGTCTGCCGTCACAAAAGACATTTCGGTGTCTATCTGAGTAAATTCGGGCTGACGGTCGGCACGCAGATCTTCGTCACGGAAGCAACGTGCTATCTGGAAGTAGCGGTCAAATCCCGACACCATCAGAAGCTGCTTGTAGAGCTGAGGAGACTGAGGAAGTGCGTAGAACGAACCGTGGTGGACACGGCTGGGAACGAGGTAGTCACGAGCCCCCTCGGGAGTGGGCTTGATGAGGTTGGGAGTTTCGATATCTATAAATGCGTTCGCATCGTAGTAGTCACGGGCAAGCTTGGTGATCCTCGAGCGGGCCATGATATTTCTCTGCATATCGGGGCGGCGAAGATCGAGGTAACGGTGACGCAGACGAAGCTCACCGTTTACGTTGCTGTTTTCAACGATCTCAAAGGGGGGAGTCTGTGCCGACGAGAGGACTTTAAGCTCGTCAACGAAGATCTCGATGCCACCCGTGGGAATGTTCTTGTTTACCGCCTCTTCGCCACGGCAACGGACAACGCCCTTTGCACAGAGAACGAATTCGGAACGAACAGTAAATGCCGTATCAAAGACCTCACGGTCGGTCTTGTCGTCAAAGGCGAGCTGGATTATGCCCGAACGGTCACGCAGATCGATGAAGATGAGCGAACCGAGATCACGTTGCTTTTGTGCCCAGCCCATAACGCATACACGCTGTCCGAGATGCTCTGCCGAAAGCTCGGCACACAGACAGGTACGCTTGTCTTCGTTAGTTAAAAATGCCATATGTATGATCCTCCTACCGCCAACGGGCGGCTGTTTATGATAGTGATTTTATTGTTCTAAAGAAATTAACGCAAGCCGAAATTATCAATATTCAGCCTTGATGTGATGGACAGTCTCGGTTTCAAGTGCCTTTTCGATCAAGGACTCGAAGTCGAGCTTGTTCTCCTGATCAAGAACCTTTTGAAGCTCGGGGCGTGTTTTCGGGTGCTTCGGGGTGAATACCGTACAGCAGTCCTCAAAGGGCTGGACAGATATGTCGTATGTGTCGATATTTCTCGATACCGTTACGATCTCCTCTTTGTCCATACCGATGCAAGGACGGAAAACGGGAATGCTCACGGCAGAGTCGGTAACGGTCAGAGCCGCCATCGTCTGCGAGGCTACCTGACCTATGCTCTCGCCTGTGATAAGTGCCGAGCAGTTGTATTTGGTTGCGAGTCTCTCGGCGATCTTCATCATATATCTGCGGAGCAAAAGCGTGAAATAATCCTCTTCGCAGTGCTTTACAAGCTCTTCCTGTATCTCGGTCAGCGAGATAACGTGAACGTTCATGTCTCCCGAGTACGCCGAAACCGCTTTTGCGAGGTCAAGTACCTTTTCTCTTGCACGAATGCTCGTGTAAGGAAATGATTCAAAGTGAACAGCTTCTACCGTAACTCCACGCTTTGCGATCATATATCCAGCAACAGGAGAATCTATTCCGCCCGAAAGCAGAAGCAAAGCTCGTCCGTTCGAGCCTACGGGCATACCGCCTGCTCCCTTTGCCTGACCTGCTCCGACATATGCTCCGAATTCTCTTATCTCGACCTTTACCGTAATGTCGGGATCGTGTACGTCAACCTTAAGGTGCGGGCAGACCGACAAAATAACTCCGCCGATCTCACGTGCGATCTGCATCGAGTCGAGCGAAAACGACTTGTCCGAACGCTTTGCCTCGACCTTAAAGGTTTTGTGTCCTGCAAGGAATGCGGGAATGTATTCCCGTACCGTTGCCGAAATGCTGTCCATGTTCTTTTCGCATACCGCAACACGTCCGACGGCAACTATTCCGAAAACTTTTTTTGCCGCCTCGAACATTCCGTCAATGTCGGCAGTCATGTCCTCGGGTTCTATATATATCGTGCTTTGGGCTCTGTATATATCAAATTTGCCGTAGCTCGAAGCTCTCTTGCGTAAGTGACGGCAAAGCATGTCCTCAAAATACTTGCGGTTCGCTCCCTTGAGAACGATCTCTCCGTATTTGCATAAAAGCATTTCTTTTGTCATGTCATTTAAACCGCCGTTTCTGTTGTTTTTTGTGTGTTTGGGAATGGGTATTATATACCTCTCTATATTATATTATAAACTTTGCGTAAAATCAAGTGTTTTTTATTGGTAGATATGCGTTAGGGGAAGCGTTTAGGAAAACTTTTTTCAAAAAGTTTTCCTAAGACCCTTCAAAAACTTCGTCTTTGGCTTTTCCCATTTTGTTTGGCTAAACGGGTTTGGTAG
>JAFPCR010000073.1 GCA_017390195.1 Clostridia bacterium
AACGCAGGCATTATGCAGATGTTCATTTTCGGCGTTAAAAACGGAAATGTACTTATTTCCGACGGCAGTTCCACCGATAATACCTTTGTTCTCGCTGACCGCAACTGGTATAAGCAGCTTGTCGCCAGCGGCGGCGAACTGATACTCAGTGATGTTCTCGTGATCTGCTTAAAACAATAGAAGAAAAGATGCCATCGTTTTCCAAGGGACAGATGAAAATAGCAAATTACATCTTGGAGAATTACGATAAGGCGGCATATATAACAGCGGCAAAATTGGGAGCTATCGTAAACGTTTCGGAGTCCACGATAGTAAGATTTGCATATGAGCTGGAGTTTGACGGATACCATGCGATGCAGTTGGCACTTCGTGAGCTTATACGAACCAATCTGACGTCCTTTGAACGCATGGAGGTCGCAAACGACCTTATGAAAGAGAACAACGTTCTCGATAAGGTACTTGCCACAGATATAGACAGAATAAAGCATACGCTCGAGGAGATTGACCGAAATGCATTTGACTGTGCCGTCAGGAAGATAGCGTCGGCACGCCGTATATATGTTATCGGACTGCGTTCAGCAAGCTTGATAGCAGGATTTTTGGCACGTAATTTCAGCATGATATTCGATTCGGTGGTTCTGATACAAAGCACTTCGGGCAGTGAGGTGTTTGAAAACATAATGCAGATAGGCCCTGAAGATGTTTTGATAGCGGTAAGCTTTCCAAGATATTCAAAGAGAGTAATAAAGGCTGTCGAATTTGCCTCAAAGGCAGGTGCGAACGTGATCTCGATAACCGACCGTGACGCTTCGCCGATCGCAGAATATGCAGACCAGCTGCTCGTGGCAAAGAGTGATATGGCGTCGTTTGTCGATTCGCTGGTAGCACCGCTGAGTCTCGTAAATGCTATCATCGCATCGGTCTCGCTGCTTCGCAAGGACGAGGTCGAGCAGAGGCTCAGAAAGCTCGAGGAGATCTGGGAAGAATACGAAGTTTACGATAAACAAGGTTAAGCATTATGACTGAAGATAGAGTAGATGTTAATTTAAATACGGACAAGGTCTGCCGAGTCGGTGTTGTCGGAGGCGGAGCGGCAGGTATGATGGCGGCAATACACGCTGCATATCTCGGAGCCTCGGTTACTCTGTTCGAACGTAATGACAGAATGGGCAAAAAGCTCAGGATCACTGGAAAGGGAAGATGCAATCTTACAAATGATTGTCAAAACGAGGAATTTCTTTCGAACGTTCCCACCAATCCGAGATTTTTGTATGCGGCACTCAGCCGTTTTTCAACTGCCGACACAAAGGATTTTTTTGAAAATCTGGGTGTTCCGTTAAAAACCGAACGTGGCAAGCGTGTTTTCCCCGTTTCGGATAATGCGGCGGATATTGTAAAATCGCTTGTAAATGAAATGAAACGAGTCGGTGTTTCGGTCGTAAATGACCGTGTGACCGATATATATTCTCAAAAGGTCGGCGAAGATGCTTCAAAAACAAGGATCTCGGGACTTCGGGCAGGTAACAGGGATCATGATTTTGACTCGGTGATAATCTGTACAGGCGGAAGATCATATCCGCTGACGGGTTCTGACGGCGACGGATACCGATTTGCAAGAAAGCTCGGACACACCGTGACGGATATACGCCCGTCGCTCGTTCCTATAGTTACAAAAGGAAAGCTATGTCCGTCTATGCAGGGGTTGTCGCTTAAAAACGTCACTCTCGGTATAGTCGATACAACAAACGGAAAAACTGTATTCAGTGATTTCGGTGAACTGATGTTTACGCATTTCGGAATGACAGGACCTACCGTTCTTTCGGCATCGGCACACATTCCCGATATTGACAGCGGAAAATATGAGGCACACATAGATCTGAAGCCCGCACTCGACGAAAAGAAGCTTGAGGCTCGTATACTTTCGGATTTTGCCAAATATTCGAACCGTGATTTTATAAATTCTTTGGGGGATCTGTTGCCACAGAAAATGATAGCACCTATCGTCTCGCTCTGCGGGATCGACGGCAGAAAAAAGGTAAATTCCATATCCAGAGAAGAAAGAAAAAAGCTTATAGAGACGCTGAAATGTCTGCGTATACCGCTTTTGAAGTTCAGACCGATAGATGAGGCTATCATCACAAAGGGCGGAGTCTCAACGAAAGAGATAAATCCCAAAACGATGGAATCAAAGCTGGTCGAAGGTGTGTATTTTGCAGGAGAGATTATCGACGTGGATGCATACACGGGAGGGTTTAATCTCCAGATAGCATTTTCGAGTGCAGTGCTGGCGGGAGAAAATGCGGCATTCTGTTGATCGAAAATAAATTTAAGGGTGTATATAAATATTGAAAGGATCTTTGGTATTTAATTATGATACAGATAGCAATTGACGGACCGAGCGGTGCAGGAAAGAGTACCGTTGCAAAGCTTATTGCAAAAAAGATGGGCATAGTTTACGTCGATACGGGAGCACTTTACCGTACCGTTGGATATTATGTTCGCCAAAAGGGAGTTGATCCCAAGTCGCACGAGGGAGTTTCTGCACTTCTTGGTGAGATCGATATACAGGTAAAGTACGAAAACGGCGAACAGTGTGTATATCTCAACGGAGAAAATCTCGGAGACAAGATCAGGCAGAACGAAATATCGAAATATGCGTCGGATGTTTCTGCGATCCCCGCAGTGAGAGCGTTTTTGCTCGATACGCAAAAGTCCATTGCTTCTCAGAACAGCGTAGTTATGGACGGACGTGACATAGGAACGGTAATTTTGCCGAATGCCGATGTCAAGATCTTTTTAACGGCGACAGACGAGGAGAGAGCGAAAAGACGTTACAACGAGCTTATCGCCAAGGGAGCAGATGTCAGACTTGAGGATATACTCAAAGAGATGAAGGAACGTGATGCAAACGACAAGGGACGTAAGATAGCTCCGGCGATCCCTGCAGAAGATGCGATAATATTCGATAACACCGGACTGACAGGCGAGGAAAGCTGCGAAAAGATCCTTGAGATCGTCCGAGATGTTCAAAACAAGAGAAAGGAAGGCGTACTTCAGCCCACGAACTGAGGCATGCTCCGATAACTGTATGAAGACCCGATTTTATAAGGTCATGCACTTTCTTTTGGCAGGAATACTCAAACTTGTATTCAGAATTCATGTGCATGGCAGAGAAAACGAACCGTCGTATGAGGACGGTCCGTACATAATTGCGGCAAACCACATATGTGCCCTTGACCCTATCTTTCTTTGTGCCGCTACAAAAAAACAGCAACCCTTGTTTATGGCTAAAAAGGAGCTGTTCGGCATTCCCGTGCTGAAAAGTATTATAAAGGCTTTCGGAGCTTTCCCCGTCAACAGAAACGGTGCCGATGTGGGTGCTGTAAAAAAAGCAATACAGAGTGTAAAGGAAGACCGCTGTATAGGTATCTTCCCGCAGGGAAAGAGATGCAACGGCGTAAATCCGCACGACACGAAGGTCAAACCCGGAGTGGGCATGATAGCGGCACATACGCAGGCACAGGTGCTTCCGGTGCATATAAAAACCAAGAATTACACTAAAAAGTTTATGAGACGCATAGACATCTATATAGGCAAGCCCATAAAATTCGAGGAGCTTAATTATGACGGTGAAGCATCGGGCGAGTATCTTCGTATGTCAGAATTCGTTTTCACAAGGATCTGTGATCTCGTCGAAAGAGATGAGACGATACCTGCCCCCGAATCCAAGTCGGATAAGGATAATGGATAACAGAGCATGATAAACAAAATAACGGTTGCAAAAAATTCGGGCTTCTGTTTTGGTGTCAAACGTGCCTGCGACAGTCTCGAAAGTAAGCTTGATTCAAAGACACCGAATGAAAGGGTATTTACACTCGGATATCTGATCCACAACGAGGAATACATAAAGTATCTGAACGGCAGAGGAACTTCGGTAATAGACGAGACTGACATAGAACGGATATGCGACGAAGCAGACAAGACTTCACCGACAACGGTCTTTGTCCGTGCCCACGGAATAGCACGTGAAGTGGAAAAGCAGTTGCTTGACTGTCAGTCAAAAAATCCATATTTTCACGTTGTCGATTGCACCTGCCCCTACGTTAAGAAAATTCACCGTATAGCCGAACAAAATTCTGATGAAGATAGAGTGTTCATTTTGCTTGGACATTCCGAGCATCCCGAAACTATCGGTATCATGAGCCGTTTTGACGGAGAAAAGTATGTTTTTCGCACCGCAAAGGAGACCGAGGAGGCATATGAGTCGGGAATTTTAGACAGTATCAAACAAAAAACGGCAGTTTTGGCGGCTCAAACAACACAAAATTTGGCAGAGTGGAAAAAAAACGAAAAATTTCTCAAAAACCTATGTACAAATCCAATAATTTTTGATACAATATGTAGTGTTACCGAAAATCGTCAGACTGAGGCTCGCATACTTGCCGCCGAGTCCGATACGATGATCGTCCTTGGGAGCGAAAACAGCTCCAATACGCATAAGCTCTTTAATATTTGTAAAGAGTTATGCAATAATACGCACTTGATCGGAAATGTCAGTAACTTGGCAAATATTATTCCGTCAATCCACGGAAACGTGGGCATAGCAGCGGGTGCTTCAACCCCGCAGAGCTTAATACAGGAGGTACAAAAAAAGATGAGCGAAGTAAATGAAATAAAAGAAGAAAACTTCGAAGAATTACTTAATCAACAATTCAGCAAAACTTTAAATACAGGAGACACAGTTACCGGAATAGTTACATCCGTATCGACAGGCGAGATTCAACTCGACCTCGGTGCAAAAGTTACCGGACGAATTGAAGCAGACCAGATAACTGATGACCCTTCCGTAAAGTTGAATGAGATGTTCAAGATCGGTGACGAAGTTGAAGCATTCGTTATCAGAGTAAGTGACATCGACGGATTTGCAACATTGTCGAAGAAGCGTACAGATTCCGACAAGAATTGGACGAAGATCGTTGCTGCGGCAGAATCCGGCGAGATTCTTGAAGGCAAAGTCGTTGAGATCACAAAAGGCGGTGCTGTAGTTCTTACCGAAGCAGTAAGAGTATTTATCCCCGCATCGCAGACAGGCGTTCCGAAGAGCGGAGATCTCTCCACACTCAACGGACAGACTGTAAAATTCAAGGTTATCGAGATCAAGCCTCAGGGCAAAAAGGCGATCGGTTCTATCAGAGCGGTTCTCCGTGAGGAGAGACAGGCGAAAGAGGCGGCTTTCTGGGCAGAGATCGAAAACGGCAAGACCTACACGGGTGTTGTTAAGAGCATGACTACATACGGTGCATTTGTAGACCTTGGCGGAGTTGACGGTATGGTTCACGTTCAGGAACTTTCCTGGAAGAGAATCAAGTCTCCTGCTGAAGTTCTCTCGATCGGCGATACTGTCACTGTTTTCGTTAAGAGCTTTGATGCAGAAGCAAGACGCATCTCTCTCGGATACAAGACTGAGGACACCAATCCTTGGACGATATTCACTAACAAGTATGCAGTAGGCGATGTTGCAGCTGTAACTATTGTAAACATGATGCCTTTCGGAGCATTCGCAGAGATCTGCGACGGAGTTGACGGACTTATCCACATCTCTCAGATAGCTCAGACAAGAATCGCAAAACCCGCTGACGTTCTTACGATCGGTCAGGTGGTTGATGCGAAGATCATCGATATCGATATGGAAAACCAAAAGGTAAGCCTTTCTATCCGTGCACTTCTTGACGAAGCATCGGCTGAGGCTGAGGTAGCAGAGATTGAAGCAGAAGCAGCAGAGGCTGAAGCAGAGGCAGCAACCAAAGACGCAACTGTTGCTGAGTAATAATAGTTTTAGTTCTAAATAAAATAAATAGGTGCTGAGAGGTTTGGCTCAGCACCTATTTGTATACTGCCACACATACCCAAAAGAGGATGCCGCATAGCGACATCCTCTTTTTGAACAGCCAGGTTTAAAAATCAAGCAATTTTTAAATTACTTAATTTCAACAGATGCACCGGACTCTTCGAGAGCTGCTTTGATCTTGTCAGCTTCGTCCT
>JAFPCR010000074.1 GCA_017390195.1 Clostridia bacterium
ACAAAGAAGCTTTATCACGCAAATTGAATTTATACAAAAATGACCGAATCGAACGATTCGGTCATTTTTATATGTATCAGTTTTCCCCTATAAGTTTACAAAGGTACGGAATACATTCCTCAAATTTCACACCGTAAGGGTGATTTTCATAATCGGGGAAAGTATGCTTGATGCAATCTACAGTGTATTCGACTGCGATCTCAAGCGACTTCTCCATCGACTTTCCTAACACCATAGCACCGCAAAGTGCAGATGAGAACACGTCACCTGTTCCGTGGAAAGAGAACGGGATGTGCTCTGCAAAGTATTCGCAGTATTCACCGCTCTCGGCGTTATATGCGACTGCTCCATGCATCTTCTTTCCGTCTCGCTCGGTGATGACTCCTGTAAGAACTGCCTGACGGCAACCCATTGAACAGAGCCTTTTGAGCAATTGTTTTACATAGTCCATGCTGTAATCACTGCAAAAATCCTCGCCGAGCATCAAAGTCGCCTCGGTCATATTCGGAACGATGATGTCTGCAACCGAACAAAGCTCACGCATTTTTTTCGGGAATTCGTCTCCGAAGCCCGCATAAAGCTTGCCATTATCTGCCATTGCAGGGTCTACAAACTTCAACGTGTCCGATCTGCCGAATGTCGCAAAAAGATCCTTCATCATATCTATCTGCTCAGCCGAACCGAGATAACCTGTATACAATGCGTCAAATTTTAAATCTATGCTTTTCCAATGCTCTGAGATCTTAGGTATATCTTCGCTCAGGTCACGAAATGTATAACCCGAAAATCCACCCGTGTGTGTTGACAGAACTGCCGTGGGAACTACTGCACATTCGACCCCCATAGCCGATACTATCGGCAATGCCACTGTCAGCGAGCATTTTCCGAAGCATGATATATCCTGAACTGTTGCTATTCTTTTCATTTTTATGCCACCTTTACTTTACTGAAATTATCTTATTTAGATCTCGTCTACTTTGATGAGATTTGTATTTCCCGACTGACCGTTTGTCATTCCACCGGTTATTACCATTTTGTCTCCGAGCTTTAAGTCGAAGGTCTTCTTTGTAAGCTGTTTAGCTGTATAGAAAAGCACCTCTGTCGACGAAAACTTTTCGCACATAACGGGAGTTACGCCCCATGAGAGACTGAGTTTTCGACAGGTAATTTCATCAGTGGTAACACCGATAATATCAACAGGCGGTCTGAATCTTGACACCATTCTCGCCGTCATGCCCGAAAGTGAGCAAACTGCGATGGCTTTTGCATCTATGTCGATCGCCATTCCGCAAGTTGCGTGTGAAATAGCGTCAACCTTATTTCTTATCTTAAACTCAGATGTGTTGAACATCTTTTTGTAATCGATACTGCGTTCCGTCCTCTCGACTATCTTTGCCATCGTGCGAACCGTCTCAACGGGATATTTTCCCGCTGCAGTTTCTCCCGACAGCATCACCGCACTCGTTCCGTCATATACGGCATTTGCAACGTCGGATATCTCTGCTCTTGTCGGACGGGGGTTATATATCATAGATTCAAGCATTTCGGTCGCTGTAATAACACGGCGTCCGAGAAGTCTGCATTTCGTGATAAGCCTTTTCTGAACTGCGGGCAATTCCTCAAATGGGATCTCAACTCCCATATCTCCTCTGCCTATCATAATTCCCTCGCACTCCTCGATTATCTCGTCAAGACAGTCGATACCAGACTGATTTTCAATCTTTGCGATAAGTCCGATATGGTCGGCGTCATATGTCTTCAAAAATGAGTGAATATCGATCAGATCCTGCTTACGTGAAACGAACGAGCAAGCTATATAGTCAACGCCGTTCTCTATCCCGAAAATGATATCCTTTTTGTCCTGCTCAGAAAGATACTCCTGGTGCAGAACTTTTCCGGGGAAGCTCATACTCTTGCGATCCTTTATCTCTCCACCGCTAACTACTCTGCAAACGATCCTCGTTCCCTCGATACGCAGAACATCAAAGATCAAAAGACCGTTGTTGACAAGTATCCTGTCACCAACATTCATGTCGTCTGCAAGTCCCGCATAGCTGACCGAAACCTGACTTTTATTTCCGACAACATCATCTGTAGTAAAGGTAAATTCGTCTCCGTCATTGAGTATAGCACTTCCGTTTTCGAATGTTTTTATGCGGTATTCGGGGCCTTTTGTATCAAGCATGATCGCTATTGGCAGACCGAGTTCCTCTCTTACTTTTTTTATCGTATCTATCTTCTTTTGATGGTCCTCGTGTGTTCCGTGCGAAAAATTGAGCCTTGCAACATTCATTCCGGCACGGCAAAGAGCTGCAAGTGTTTCTTCGTTTTCACTTGCAGGTCCTATCGTACATACTATTTTTGTTTTTCTCATATAAAGCCCCCGGGCGACGCTTAAAAATTCGTTTACAGCCAATACTGTAATTTTACGTTTATTATACACTATTTATTGACGATGTTAAACATTTTTTGCAAAAAATAACATTAATTTAATAATTATTTTACACGCGGGGTTTAACATATGCAAAGTGATTCCGACGATCGATTATCACAGATCGACACCGAATTTCAGTTTTTCAATAATGTTATGCCATATACGCCTTTAATTTTTGCAGACACGCCAACATATCGCTGACACCAAGCTCGTATACCGATTGCAGTTTGTCGGGATCCTTCTCGATCTTGCCTATCTCTATAGGGGCAGACGGTCGAATGACGAATACCGAGTTCTGCTTTTCAAGCTCTGTCAATCTCGCCACCGATTCATTATACATCGTATGCCGTCCCATAAGACGTTCCTTTAATTTCGGATACTTACGGTAACACAGATTGACAAGAATTTTGGACAATGATTTTTTGCGATACGCTATGTCTCTTGTCAGAACGACTATTATCTTATCATATCCCTGCTTCAAAAGCCATTCATACGGAATACTGTCTGAGACAGCACCGTCAAGATACTGCCTGTCCCCTATCTTTACGGGCTTTGATACAAACGGCATTGAACCCGACGCACGCAAAGTATCTATCTGTTCAAACACACTCTTTATCTGAACATACTCGGGCTCTCCGCTTTCTATATCCGTAATTACAGCATAAAAGGGTATCTCCGATTGCTTGTATGTCTCATCATCAAAGGGATCCAATTCACGTGGCACGTCATGATAAGCATACTTTGTTCCGACTATATTTCCCTCATGAAGAAGAGGACGCAGACCCATATAATTTTTGTCACCGTTGAATTTTTTGTTGTAGCGGATAACTCGCCCGATCTGCCCCGACAGATAGTTGACTCCGAACAATGCACCTGCCGACACACCAACGATCGAGTCAACCAAAATACCGTTTTCCATAAAGGTATCAAGAACCCCCGCAGTGTACATTCCACGCATTGCACCGCCCTCTAAGACCAAGCCTACCTTCATTTAATCATCCTGCCTTTACTTTTTATGTGTTTTTCGGCGGTTTAATTTAAGGCAATTATATGCCGCCTACATATCTTCATTTTGACCGGCATTATTGTACCACAGACATACTTACAGTGTCAATACAAAAAGAGGAAAATACGCCTTATGTTGTAATGCATAGTCACGAAATATTTTTGATTTTATACTTGAAAAAACACAAATACATGGTACAATATAAATGAAACAATACAAAAAAGCGAGGTGCAAAAAATGAAGATAACCAATGACGTTCGCTATATTGGCGTAAACGACCGTAAGATCGACCTCTTTGAAGGTCAGTATGTCGTTCCCAACGGTATGGCATACAACTCATATATCATAATGGACAAAAAGATCGCCGTTATGGACACCGTAGATGCCGCTTTCACTCACGAATGGTTGGACAACCTCCAAAATGAACTCGGAGGACGTACTCCTGACTATCTTATCGTTCAGCATATGGAGCCCGACCACTCGGCAAACATCGCAAATTTCGTAAAGGTCTATCCGACCGCTTGCGTAGTTGCGTCTGCCAAGGCATTTAACATGATGAAAAACTTCTTCGGCACTGACTTTACCGACAACCGTATGATCGTCGGCGAGGGTGATACACTTTCTCTCGGCAGTCACACACTGACCTTTTTGACCGCACCCATGGTTCACTGGCCCGAAGTCATAGTAACATATGACAGCACCGACAAGGTACTCTTCTCTGCCGACGGATTCGGCAAATTCGGGGCACTTGATGCGGACGAGGATTGGGCTTGCGAAGCCCGTCGCTATTACTTCGGCATCGTCGGAAAATACGGCACACAGGTACAGGCACTGCTCAAAAAAGCGGCAACCGTTGATATAGATATAATCTGTCCTCTGCACGGTCCTGTTCTGAATGAAAATCTCTCATACTACCTGAATCTTTACAACACATGGTCAAGCTATCAGCCCGAGGAGGAAGGAATAGTTATCGCATACACATCTGTATACGGCAACACCAAAAAGGCTGTACTTCAGCTTGCCGACAAGCTCCGTCAGAACGGCTGTCCTAAGGTTGTTGTGAACGATCTTGCACGTGTTGATATGGCAGAGGCAGTCGAGGACGCTTTCCGTTACAGCAAGCTCGTACTCGCAACGACGACATATAACGCAGAAATATTCCCGTTTATGAGAACATTTATAGACCATCTGACCGAACGTAACTACAGCAACCGCACTGTTGCGTTTATTGAAAACGGAAGCTGGGCTCCTCTTGCCGCAAAGGTAATGCGTGGCATGATGGAGGGTTGCAAGAACCTGACCTTCGCTACAAATACGGTTCGCATACTTTCTTCACTCAACAGTGAAAGCAACAAACAGATAGATAATCTCGCAGACGAGCTTTGCCGTGAGTATCTCGCAGTTCGTGATGATACCGCAAACAAAAACGACCTCTCTGCTCTTTTCAATATCGGATACGGTCTCTATGTTATCACCTGCAACGACGGAAAAAAGGACAACGGACTTATTGTAAATACCGTCACTCAGGTAACGAACACTCCCAACCGTATTGCTGTCACCATAAACAAGGAAAGCTACTCTCACCATGTAATAAAGCAGACGGGCAAAATGAACATCAACTGCTTGACTGTTGATGCTCCTTTCCGTGTCTTTGAAACGTTTGGTTTTCAGAGCGGAAGAAACGTAGATAAATTTGCCGAGTGCGAGCCTATGCGTTCGGAAAACAATCTTGTATTCCTGCCCAGATATATCAACTCATTTATGTCGCTGAAGGTCGAGCAGTATGTTGACCTTGACACGCACGGAATGTTCATCTGCTCGATAGGCGAATCACGTGTCCTTTCCGACCGTGAGACCATGACTTACACCTACTACCAGAACAACGTCAAGCCCAAGCCTCAAACAGACGACAAGAAGGGCTATGTCTGCCGTATATGCGGATATATATATGAGGGCGATACCCTTCCCGAGGATTTCATCTGTCCTTTGTGCAAGCACGGAGCAAACGATTTTGAAAAGATAGTATAACATCTAAAAATGGTGAGTCAAATGCCAAAATGCATTTGACTCACCATTGTATTTTACAGTATCGCACCAAATCCTCAATCCTCAAACAGAGGAGTCGAGAAATAGCGTTCTGCTGTGTCGGGAAGAACTGTCACCACGGTCTTGCCCGGCCCTAACTTTTTAGCCAAGCGGATCGCTGCCGCAACATTCGTTCCGCTGCTTATGCCACACATAATTCCCTCTTTCGACGCAAGTGCTTTTGATGTTTGCAGAGCCTCATCGTCATTAACGATGCAGACCCCGTTGTAGATATTCTGATTAAGCACGGCAGGTATAACTCCGTCACCTATTCCCATCTGAATGTGCGTTCCGATAGCACCTCCCGACAGGATCGCAGCATTTTCAGGCTCAACTGCCCAGATCTCAATGTCGGGGTTGTATTTTTTGAGAGTCTCACCTATGCCCGAAATAGTTCCGCCCGTTCCTATGCCCGAGCAAAAACCGTGTATCGGTCCGTCTACCTGCTCAATTATCTCCATGGCTGTGACCGAACGCTGAACCGCCGGGTTTGCAGGATTTTCAAACTGCTGAGGAACGAAAACGTTTTCGTTCTCGTCACGCATCTTGAGAGCTAAAGCGAGACACTCCTCGATACAAAGCCCAATGTTTCCGTTATCGTGAACCAAGATAACTTCCGCACCGTAATGTCGAACAAGCTTTCTTCTCTCCTCGCTTACCGAGTCGGGCATGATTATTTTAACCTTATATCCGCAAACTGCACCTACAAGTGCAAGTCCTATACCCTGATTTCCGCTCGTAGGCTCAACGATTACAGTGTCGGCATTGATCTTTCCTGCCTTTTCGGCTTCTTTTATCATATTGTATGCAGTCCTTGTTTTTATAGAACCGCCTACATTCAATCCTTCGAATTTCACGAGAATGTCAGCACAAGAGGCATCAACCAGATGTCGCAGTCGAATTATGGGCGTATTGCCCATTGCGTCTAAAATAGAATTACAGATCATATCAATTTCCTTTTTATATACAGATATAATCATTGTATCATTTTTGCTGTCTTTTGTCAATCATATTTTGCCGACGATCATACGATGCGGCAGTTTTTTATAAAAAGCAGATCGGACACCGTCAAAAAGGTGGTATCCGATCTGCTTTTAGCATTTTTACTGAAATAATAAAATTTTTGTATATTAAGTAGTTTTACTCTACCTCGTAACCTTTGTCACGAATGACCTTTTTCATATCGTCCGCATTTACGCTCCCGTCGTGCGTTACTCTTGCGATTCCGTTTACATGGCTCACCTCTGCCTCACTTACTCCAGACATTTCCTCAAGTGCCTTTTTTACGGCCGCCTCACAGTGTCCGCACATCATTCCCGTAATTTTCAATGTTGTTGTCATAATTTTCTCCTTTGAATTTATATTATCTGTTTGTTTGTCCTCTGTATTTCTTTTGCCGACGAGCTTTACGAAATTCAAACGCAGAGCGTTCAAAATAACACACGCACTTGACATACTCATAGCAAATGCTCCGAAAACGGGGTTGAGCTGCCAGCCGAATGCAACTATAAACATTCCTGCCGCCAACGGTATTCCTATCACGTTGTATATAAATGCCCAGAAAAGATTTTCCTTGATATTTCTCAGTGTTGCACGACTCAAGCTTATTGCCGAAGCCACGTCACAAAGACTGCTTTTCATAAGCACGACATCAGCAGCATCGATCGCAATATCCGTTCCCGCCCCTATCGCAATCCCGATATCAGCGACCGTGAGTGCAGGGGCATCGTTTATTCCGTCACCGACCATGGCGACCTTTGCATTTTTGTTGTTTTTTTGTATCAGAGACTTTATCATATCTGCTTTTTGGTTTGGAAGAACTTCCGAAAAAAAGTTGTCTATACCTACCGCAGAACATACTGAACGTGCCGTTCGCTCGTTGTCTCCTGTAAGCATAACGACATTGATCTTCATATCTTTAAGCCGACGAACGGCATCTTCACTGTCATCTTTAAGCTTGTCGGCAACGGCGAGCATGCCTATAAAGCTCTCTCCGTGACAGAAAAGAAGCGGAGTCTTTCCCTGACTTGACAGCATAGTCGCTCTATCATACACATCGACATCAAGCTTTACACACTCTGATATATATTTTAAACTTCCGCCAAACAGCCTTTTTCCCTCGCACACAGCCTCCACGCCATTGCCCAGAAGCACCTCAAAATTACTTGTGCTGACATATGCCACGCCACGCTTTTGGGCTTCCTCCGAGACTGCACGTGCGAGCGGATGCTCACTCATACGTTCGAGCGAATAGGCAAGTGAGAGAAATTTTTCTTCGCTGTATTCACCGCCCGGTATGATATCGGTCACGACAGGCTTACCCTCGGTGACCGTTCCGGTCTTGTCAAGCACGACCGTCTTTATCTTTCCTGTCTCCTCAAGCGATTGAGCGGTCTTAAATAATATACCGTTCTTTGCTCCCACGCCGTTTCCCACCATTATCGCAACGGGAGTTGCGAGTCCGAGAGCACACGGACAGCTTATGACAAGCACCGATATTCCACGTGCCAGAACAAACCCTGCCGACTCTCCTACAAGCAACCATATTCCGATAGTCAAAAGCGAGACTACTATAACGGCAGGAACGAAAATTCCCGAAACTTTATCTGCAATTTTTGCGATCGGTGCTTTCGACGATGCCGCATCGCTCACCATTTTTATTATTTGAGAAAGCGTTGTATCCTCACCGACAGCAGTTGCCTCGCAACGCAAAAAACCTGATCTGTTTACAGTAGCCGCCGACACAGTATCTCCGACATACTTGTCGCTTGGAATACTCTCTCCTGTCAGTGATGATTCATCTATAGAACTGCTTCCCTCTATGACTATACCGTCTGTCGGAATACTTTCACCGGGACGTACAACAAAAACATCTCCCTTTTTCACCTGATCGATAGGAAGTGATATGGCCTTTCCGTCTCGCTCTATATTTGCTGTTTGAGGAGCAAGATTCATTAGCTTTTTAAGTGCGTCTGTCGTTCTGCCCTTCGAAAGTGCTTCAAGCAATTTACCCACAGTAATCAGTGTAAGTATCATTGCCGCAGATTCAAAATAGAATTCGTGCATATACGACTCGGCTGCCGCCATATCGCCTCTCATATGTGCGTCAGTCGTGGCAAACAGAGCGTAGGTGCTATATACGAACGCCGCAGATGCCCCGAGTGCAACGAGCGTATCCATATTAGGTGAACGTTTTATCAGGCTTTTAAAGCCACGTATAAAAAACCTCTGATTGATGACCATTATTGCAGCTGTAAGCAAAAGCTGAAGCAGTCCCATAGCAACGTGATTATGCTCAAGCGTCGCAGGTATAGGCCATCCCCACATCATATTTCCCATTGAAAAATACATAAGTACAAGCAAAAAGACAGTCGACACGATAAGTCGGTTACGCAAAACAGCGATCTCGCTCTTGGCATGATAGGCAGTATCGCTCTTTGCCTTTCCTTGATCGAAATATCTGTTTCCGTTTCCGTCGTCGGCAAGCTCTGCACCGTATCCTGCCTTTTGCACTGCGGCGATCACCGTTGTCGGATCGATCTCACCCTCTACCTGCATGGAGCTTGTAAGCAGATTTACCGAGCATTCGGAAACCCCCTCGATGGCACGAACGGTTTTCTCCACCCGACTGCTGCAAGCCGAGCAGATCATGCCCGTAACATTATATTTTTTCACATTATCCTCCTTACCGAGTGCGACAATTATTTTGCCAAGCTCGGTGATCTTTATCTCATAAGCTTTCGCAAGATCTCCAAAAGCTCGTCAACCGTTTCATATTTTCCGTCACGTATGTCACTTGACACACAGGTCTTTATATGATCCTCGAGAAGCACTCGGCAAAAAGAATCCATTGCCGCACTCGCCGCCGATGCCTGCGTCAGAATATCGGCGCAATAGGCATTTTCCTCTACCATTTTACGTATTCCCCGAATTTGTCCCTCTATTCTGTTCAAACGGTTTATCAAGCTCTTGTATTCATCTGCTTCACGTATTTTTTCTCTGTGGCAACAACATTTTTCTTCAATTTTTCCGTTGATCTCTTTATTCATATCATCACCGCTTTTCATTTTTTCCACTATATTATATACCCCTTGGGGGTATGTGTCAAGTAAAAAATCAAAGAAACAGTCCGATAGGTATATGTAATTTGTGCCTGTCGGACTGTTTAAATATTCAGTGCTTTTTTAGAGTTCTCAAATATGCTTTCTGCTCAGGTGTTATGCGGTAGCTTTCGATTGCCTTTTGTATGGCTTTGTTGTGAACCCACGTGTCGAGCCTTGAATCTTCTATATATACTATCGTAGCATCGTATTGCTTTGCAAGTGCGGTCGCAAAATACCACGCCTGCATCATACGGATATAATATTCCTCGCTCTTGATCTCACATACTGTATCAAGATACCGGCAGTCAAAATCTTCGTCAAGAAAATGCGTCATCAGCATTTTTATAGCATATCTGACGGTGTATGTATGCTCCGACGAAAGCCACTCATATATCTTGCTCTTTAGCCGTTCGGGATATTTCCCAAGCACCTTCAAAGACACAGAATCACAGGTCGCCCAATTATCAACATATGGCAAAAATTCATCAAGCCTTTTGACTGTGGCATCGAAATCATTTATCTTTTCGATCAAGAAGCCGTGAAGATTGTATTCCTCATAATATTTGTGTGGAAGCTTATTCATAAAATCCTCGGCAACCGGCGATTTGTGTAGGTCTTTTGCCATTTTTCGAAGATAAGGAATACGCACTCCGATAACCTTGTCTTTCGATACTGTCGGCATTAAGCTACATTGGAATTCACGGTATTCGATGTCCTGCAGTTCAAAAAGCTCTTTTTCGATATCGACCATACAAAACTCCTTTTTTTAAAATGATGGGGTGAGTACAAAATGCATTTTTGCATTTGACCCACCCTCGGTTTTTAATTTCAATTAAAATTCAATAGCCTTTTCGATGTAGGAACGAAGCTCTGCTATCGGGATCCTTACCTGTTCCATCGTGTCACGGTCACGGACTGTAACGCAACCGTCTGTCTCAGACTCAAAGTCATATGTGATACAGAGAGGCGTTCCGATCTCGTCCTGACGGCGATAACGCTTTCCGATAGAGCCTGCCTCGTCAAAGTCCATTGCAAAGTACTTTGAAAGCTCGTCGTAGATCTCTCCTGCTTTCTCGGAGAGCTTCTTTGACAGAGGAAGCACCGCAGCCTTTACGGGTGCAAGATACGGATGCAGGTGAAGAACAACACGGATATCGTTCTTTTCAGCGTCAACGATCTCCTCGTCATAAGCATCGACTAAGAACGCAAGTGCAACACGGTCTGCGCCAAGCGAAGGCTCGATAACATAAGGAACATACTTCTCGTTTGTATCGGGATCAAAGTATGTAAGGTCCTTACCGCTGAATTTTGCGTGCTGGCTGAGGTCGTAGTCTGTTCTGTCGGCAATTCCCCAAAGCTCGCCCCAACCGAACGGGAACAAAAATTCAAAGTCTGTGGTTGCCTTTGAATAGAAGCAAAGCTCATCGGGGTCGTGGTCACGAAGCTTGAGATTTTCTTCTCTCATGCCGAGGTCAAGCAAGAATTTCTTGCAGTAATCTTTCCAGAACTTAAACCACTCAAGGTCTGTTCCGGGCTTACAGAAGAATTCAAGCTCCATCTGCTCGAATTCACGTGTACGGAACACGAAGTTTCCGGGGGTGATCTCGTTTCTGAAGGATTTACCTATCTGGCAAACACCGAAGGGAAGCTTTTTACGTGATGAACGCTGAACCGACGGGAAGTTTACAAAGATACCCTGAGCAGTCTCGGGACGGAGATATACAGTGTTTGATGAATCCTCTGTTACGCCGATAAAGGTCTTGAACATGAGGTTAAACTTTTTTATATCGGTAAAATCGTTGCCACCGCACTGAGGGCATACGATTCCCTTTTCCTTGATATATGCAGCCATCTCTTCAAATGTCCAGCCCGCAGGATTGTCATTCAGACCGTTTGCAAAAGCATAGTCCTC
>JAFPCR010000017.1 GCA_017390195.1 Clostridia bacterium
GACTCTCCCGAAAGCCTCGAACGTATCCACCGCCGTATCAAAAACTTCGACCACGTCGCATCAACTAAAACCTATTTCGTCCTCGGTCAACATAAAGATGATATCTCCCTCATCATAGATGAGTAGGGGGAAAGCGTTAGGGAAGCGTTTAGGAAAACTTTTTCAAAAAGTTTTCCTAAACGCTTCCCCTACACATAAAAGTCGGGAGAACAAGCTCCCGACTTTTGTAACTCTTATTTACCCTTTGAAAATTCAACTGTTGCGGAATCAATGCCGTAATTCTTCTCTCCTATTTTAATCTTTTTCCAATCAGAAGAAGTTCCGGCGAACTTGATCGTTTTAAGATCTTTGCAACCGTAAAACGCCATATCTTTAATTTCGGTAACAGACACGGGGATAACGACCGAGGAATCCGAGCGAGCCGCAGGGTATGCGTAAATAGTGCTAAGGTCTCCTGAATAGAGAACTCCGTTGTCCGAGTGGAAATTACGATTTCCTGTTGCGACCTCGATCTCCTGCAACGACGGACAATTTCCGAATGCCGCCTTTCCTATGGTATCTACCGACGAGGGCAGAAGTATGTATTTTACATTTTGTGCATCAGAAAATGCCGAATCACCTATATTTGTCACAAGCTCACCGTTAGGCGATGTCGGGGGGATCGCAACATAAGCATCTGTACAAGTACCGATGCCCGACAGAGTGCAGGTGCCGTCTCCGTTTGATGTAAATTTAAGCCCCTTGCTGTATTTGCCGTTTTCGGAATCTGAATTGCTTTCGTCTTCGATCTCTCCGCTTACGGGCTTTGATGATTCACTTTCCTTTTGGGATTCACTCTCGCTCTCTACGTTGCCTCCGCCACATGACACAAGTGCTACAAGCATCATAACAAGTATCAGTATCGCTGCCATTCTCTTTAATGTTTTTGCCATTTTAAAATTCCTCCTGTTTTGTCTTTCTTTTGTTTTAGTTTTTATCGGCTGTATATGCCGCTTCCCAGTAAAATATTACCAATTTCTGTAAATCACGTCAAGCAATTCCGCTCGACCTTTTATGATACCCACCGTCAAGTGATGCCGTATTTTTGCTTGAAAATCCTATATTTTATAGGTATATTTGCAGTTTGAGTCAAAATGCGTCGAACGAAAATCGACTTGACAACATATATAAAAGAGTGTATAATGTCGAGTGAAAAATATGAAAGCGAATGATCTTATGAAAATAGGAAATACGGAACTGACACACGGTCTTTTCCTTGCCCCGATGGCAGGAGTAACTGACAGATCGTTTCGGCGTGTCTGCCGCAGATTAGGTGCGGAGTACACGGTAAGCGAGATGGTATCGGCAAAGGCAGTCTGCTATGAAATGCTGTCAAAGAAAAAGGTAATAGAGTCCAAGACTGCACCGCTTGCGGCAGTCATGCGTGATGAATTGCCTATGGCTGTTCAGATCTTCGGCAGTGAACCCGAATTTATGGCACGTGCGGCGACACTGATCGAAAGCGGAGAATACAGAGGCTGTACCAGTGAAGCCACGCCCTCTGCAATTGATATAAATATGGGCTGTCCTGTACACAAGATCGTCGGAAACGGCGAAGGAAGTGCCTTGATGAAAAATCCCGCCCTCGTCGGAAAAATAATCGAGGCGGTCTGCTCTGCCGTAAAGATTCCCGTAACGGTAAAGATACGTGCAGGATGGGACAGCGAAAGCATAAACGCCGCCGAGATAGCTCATATAGCCGAAGAATCGGGAGCAAGTGCAATAACGGTTCATGCACGGACAAGATCGTCGATGTACGAACCCGGAATTCTTCCATATGTCATAACCGATGTAAAAAAGCGTGTCAAAATACCCGTCATAGGCAACGGAGATATTTTTTCTGCCGCAGATGCTCTGTCCATGTTCAGTACAACGGGCTGTGACGGAGTTATGATCGGACGTGGAGCACTTGGTTACCCATGGCTGTTTGAAGAGATATGTGCCGCTCTCGAGGATCGGTCGTTTACACCCCCGTCATTTGAGGAGCGGATCAATACCGCACTCGCTCAGGTCCGTGACATGATAAAGCTCAAGGGCGAGAGGATAGGCGTTGCCGAGGCAAAGAAACACCTCGCATGGTACATAAAAAATATAAACGGTGCTGCATCGGCACGACATGAGATAATGAATTCATCGTCGTACTCCGAGATGGAGAAAACGGCAACGTCTTTGTTATCTAAATAAATTTAAAATATTGCCGTATTTATCGGCTATCAATATTTTATAAAACCGAAAGGACACATCAAAATGAAATTCTCATTTGAAAAC
>JAFPCR010000075.1 GCA_017390195.1 Clostridia bacterium
TCTCTCCTCTGCGTTCTCTGCATGCTCGTTGCAGCTTTTGCATCTTGCGGTGGCGGAACAACAGAGACAGAGTCAGAGTCAAAGAAAGAAACCGAATCAAACGAGACCGAGTCTAACGAGACCGATCCCGATACTGATCCTGACACAGATCCCGATACTGATCCTGACACAGATCCCGACACAGATCCCGACACAGATCCCGACACAGATCCCGACACAGATCCCGACACAGATCCCGATACCGATCCGGACACTGATCCCGAGACTCCCAGAGAAACCATCCCTGTAACATACAACACTGTTATAGACGGCTTCACGAACGAGGATTGGACTCTTCGTTTCGACCCCGACAACGACGACTCCGGATCTGTCAAGGTTAAGCAGAACGTAACTATTGACGATGCAACAGGTATTGTTAACGCAACAAACGGTACAAGATTCGAAGTAAACCACAAGAATACATACGACCTTTCCTACGGATTTGAACTCAGAGTTACGTTCAACTGGAGAAACGGTTCTGAGGTCGACTCGAGCGACCACCGCCAGAACTACTGGGGAAACTACTCATTCATTGAGGTTGGAGATATGGTATTCAAGATCTACGACGCATTCAATGAATACTATAACGGAGCTAAGCCCGTAAGCTATGAGATCTACACAGGAGCTACATTCTATGATAAAGAGATCATCCGCTTTGCCGAAGGCGGTGAGGACATACCCGGTAAAGTTGTTAGTGCAGACGACAAGGAAGCCGATGCAGACTTGGAAGCATCCTACTTCTCAGACGCATGGGGACACAACGGTACTTTCTCCGAAGATGTTTACCACTACACCAACACAACCTTCGTTCTCTCTTATGACGGATACGCTCTTACGGTTGCAATAGCTGACGGCGAGGAAGTTATAGACGAGTGGACTCTTTGGGACGGTGAGGATGTCTCCGAAGTTCCTATTGATCCCAACCTCTTCAAGGACGCTGACGTAAGATTCTACTCAGGCTGGACCGGCCTCTATCCTGTTCCGGAAGGCAAGCCCGTATGGAGCAACATATCGCTTTCACAGGCAACTCCTGTAGAAGCATAATCGCTTTTAATTAGATTTTAAAATCAGACCGATCTACAGCTGTAGATCGGTCTGATTTTGTTTTATACAGAATTCAATATTAAAAATTCACATAAAATTAAGAAACTACTCATATCAATTTATTTTTACTTTCATACAATTGAATTAATTAGACCGTAAAAAAGCGAAATGTCAAGGAGTTTTCAAAATCATGCTTCAACTAAAAAAGATAAGCAAAAGATATCAGACAGGCGACCTGATACAAACAGCTCTTGAGAACGTAGATTTAAATTTAAGGGATAACGAATTCGTTGCAATTCTCGGCCCCTCGGGTTCGGGCAAGACAACACTGCTAAACATCATAGGCGGTCTTGACCGTTACGACAGCGGAGATCTTATTATCAATTCGATCTCTACCCAAAAATACAAGGACAGGGATTGGGACTCGTACAGAAACCATACGATAGGCTTTGTTTTCCAAAGCTACAATCTCATTCCTCACCAGAATATTCTTTCAAATGTAGAGCTTGCTCTCACCATTTCGGGAATTTCAAGAAGTGAAAGAAAAAGAAGAGCAAAAGAGGCTCTCGAGCAGGTAGGTCTCGGAGACCAGACACACAAGCGTCCTAACCAGCTTTCAGGCGGTCAGATGCAGAGAGTTGCGATCGCACGTGCACTCGTAAACAACCCTGATATCCTGCTTGCAGACGAACCGACGGGTGCTCTTGATACAGATACGAGTATTCAGGTAATGGAGCTTCTCAAAGAGGTTGCAAAGAACCGCCTCGTTGTAATGGTAACGCACAACCCCGAGCTTGCCGAGCAGTATTCAACACGTATAGTCAAGCTCCGTGACGGCAAAATCATTGATGACTCAAACCCCTTTGAGGTCGAAAGCAAGGAGCTTGGCAAGCCCGAGCATAAAAGCATGGGCAGATCGTCAATGTCCTTTCTCACCTCTCTTTCACTTTCATTCAATAATCTCCGTACCAAAAAGGCAAGAACCATCCTAACCTCCTTTGCGGGTTCTATCGGCATTATCGGCATCGCCCTCATTCTCTCTCTTTCAAACGGTGTCAACACATATATAACCGATATTCAGAAAAGCACGATGACGTCATACCCGATATCGATCCAAGAGCGAACTGTTGACCTCAACGGTTTAATAGGCTCTACCTCCGACTCACGTGACAACATAGAACACAAGCTCGACGGTGTATACGCAAACGGTCAGATACTCGAAATGCAGTCCTCGATGACCTCAAGCATAACATCAAACAACCTCACCGAATTCAAAAAATATCTCGACGACCCGAACAGTGAGATACACAAGTACGTGGGTGAAAACGGTATCATTTACTCGTACGCACCAAAATTCGATGTCTACACCTATGACAGAGAAAACATTTTGGTAAACACCGACGGAAGCACGCTTCCCAACATAATGGGCGGATATGGCCCGATGAGCAGTATGGGGGGCATGAACAACACTGAGGAAATAAATGCTCTGTTAGGACTCAGTGCCAACAATTTCGAAGAGCTTCTCTGCGGTGCTAACGGAGAGCTTATCAGCCCCGTAGTAACAGACAGCTACGAATGTATTTATGGAGACTGGCCAACAAAGTACAATCAAGTAGTCCTCGTTCTCGACAAAAACAACGAGATAGACGCAACTGCTATGTATGAGCTTGGTCTGCTTCCCTCCTCTCAGTATAAGGAGATCATAAATAAGATCAAAGCAGGCGAAAAAATAGATTTTGTATCCGAAAAGCTCGATTATAAGGACATTTGCGAAAAGGAATTCTACCTGATCCCCGCTTGTGACACGTTCGAAAAGGGAGAAAATGACAAGTGGTACTCCGAGATAAAGAAAAACTCGGCTCAGATAGAGGGGCTCTTCAACGATGCCATAAAGATAGAGATAAGCGGAATCATTCGCCACAAGGACGGCTCTAACTATTCCGCAATCGTAGAGCCTATCGGATATACCAAGGCTCTTACCGATCATCTTATCAACTATACAGATAACAGTGACATCGTAAAATATCAGAAAGAAAATCCCGACACAAACATTCTCTCAGGCGTGTCGTTCTCACCTGCTGACGATGCCGCAAAGGTAGCAGATGCAAAGAATTTCGTAAAATCAATGGGCATAAGTGACAAGGCGGCACTGTTCAAGGGACTTATATCTCAAATGTCGGCGACCAATCCCCAAATGGCTGAACAGCTTTTGAAGTTAGGCGAAGCCGAGCTTGCCGCAACCTTCGACACATATATCGATTCCGCTCCCGATACCGTTCTGTTATCACTTTACGACAAGTACATCTCAACAGGCAGTTATTCCGAAAATATGGACTCTTTCGGTCTTATCAGTCGAGATGCACCCTCGTCGATCAGCATTTATGCAGACAGCTTTGAGAATAAGGATGCTATCGCAAATTGTATTCAGGACTACAACAAGACCGTTGACGATGTAAATAAGATCACTTATACAGACGCAGTCGGACTCCTTATGTCCTCTATCACGACTATCGTAAATGTTATCTCATACATTCTAATCGCCTTTGTTTCGGTGTCTCTCGTAGTATCTTCGATAATGATAGGCATCATAACCTATATTTCGGTACTCGAACGTACAAAGGAGATAGGTATCCTCCGTGCGATCGGTGCTTCAAAACGCAATATCACACGTGTGTTCAACGCAGAGACGTTTATTATCGGTCTCTGTGCGGGTCTGCTCGGAGTGACCATTTCGGCACTCTTCCTGATCCCCGTCAACCTTATCATACACGCAGTATCGGGAATAAGCACCATAAGTGCAATACTGCCCGTCGGCGGTGCGATAATTCTGGTCATTCTCAGCATTATCCTTACCTTGATAGGTGGCATCATTCCCTCAAAGAAAGCGGCAAAGAAAGACCCCGTTATTGCTTTGAGAACAGAATAATACTCTATTTTAACCCCCAAAGATCGGGTCCATAGTATAAAAAGACTATAGACCCGATCTTTTGCGGTCGAATTTTAGGAAAACGTAACATATTTTTTAAAATCTATTGACAATTTTTCCAAGAACGTATATAATATGTATATATTTTGCATTCCGTGCAAAATACAATATTATTATTTTTAAAGGAGATAAACCTTATGAATTGCAAAAAGTGCAACGCAGAATTGCATGAAGGCGATCTTTTCTGTCCTGAATGTATGGACAAATTTGCTGTTAATGAGCAAAAAGAAAAAGTTGCCGAAGTAAGCAAAGTAGCTAAAAACACCGTTTTGAAGCAGCTCAACAACATTATGTTCTTAGTAATGGCTATCTGCTTCTCGGTAATGGTCTTGCCGACCGTCATTTCGACATTCACCGGTCTTCCTATGTCGATCCTCACCAATGCCCTTGAACTCATCTTCTCGATCATAACAGTTGTAGGTCTTTGGATGGGTTATACGGCAAAAGAAACATCTGATCTTAACAAGATCTTACGCCGTGCTTCTATTTATGATGCATACACCAGTGTTATGTACACTATCGCTATCGTATTCCTTGCAATCGGTGCGGCAGCAGCAACGATCCTGTCCTTCGCAGGCGGTAGTCTCTTCTCAGGTGCTTCATCCAGCTTGGGCGGAAACTCTCAGGCACAGGTAGAAGGCGATGCTATAATCGGTGGAATCATTTCCGCTATCGTAGTTATTTTGGTTTTCGGTGTTATCATTGCTATCGTATCCATTATGAAGAGCATTTACAAGAGCAGGAGAAAGTACTTCGTGGCTCTCGGTGCTTCAACAGTTTCCGGCGAATACAAGGTTGAGAAAGCTCCTATCGTTGGTTCGTTTGTACTCGGTGGTCTTAGCATTCTCTCCGCAATTCCCTCATTCTTGTTCGGAATCCTCAAGGAAATCTTCTTGACACCTGTACTCACAAATCTTGGTGAGTTCGGTTTGTTCATAGACGGAATTCTTAACGGCATGATCGGAGGCATGATCTTCGCCGCTCTCGGTAGCTTGGTAGTAGGTGCTTACTACATTATTTCGGGAATTTGGATCAAGGCAACTCACGAGGCACAGCTCCAGAACGGTGCAGCTGTTGCAGCTGAGCAGGCAGCTCTTGAAAAACTCGAGGCTGAAACAGAAGCAGCTATTCGTGAAGTAGAAATGCAGAAGAAAAAAGCTGAAGATGATGCAAGAGCAGCAGCTGACCTTGAGGCTAAACAGACTCAGGCAATGATGCAGCAGATGATGATGCAGATGATGCAGCAGCAGCAGGCTAACAATGCAGCAACGGCAACTGCAACAGCAGCTCCCGCAGCTGAAGAAGCTCCCTCTGCTGAATAATTAATTTTTCGGTTTAGTACATATCTGAAAACATTTTCGGCACAAGGTCGCCATCAGGTGACCTTGTGCCGATTTTTTTGCTTATTCTACAGTGACGCAAAGATCAGTCTGCAAAATATTTAAATAACCCTTGACATTTTAAAGATAATATGGTACACTAATTTGCAAATCATTCGCAATTTTGCAGAGGGAGATCTGTATGAAGCAGTATATGACAACCCAAAGAAAAAAATTGATCTCTTTTCTCCAAGAGCATCCCGACAGACAGTTTACGGCGAAAGAGATATTCGACATATTGAGTGAGGGTTCGGTAAGTCTCAGTGCCGTATACAGAAATCTGTCGGTGCTTGAAGAAAACGGACAGATAACAGGCGTATACCGTGAGGGTTGCCGTGACAAATACTACCGTTGTCAGCTTTCCGACAAGTGCAAGGGCAGTATTCACCTCACCTGCACCAAATGCGGAAAGACACTTCACATGAACAAGGATTCCGCAAACACGCTGATAGATGCCGCCGCAAGCAAGGATGAATTTAGGATAACCGCATCAAAAACGGTCATATACGGCGTTTGCAAAGACTGCAACTAACTCTTGCGGACTGTATTTAACGTTTACCGCCGATCAAAGCGAGGTCGGCTTCGGAGGTTTAATTGATGAAAAAATTTGTTTCGGTGTTGCTTTGTCTTGTACTTGGGGCATTCTCTTTGAGTGCCGTCACATCTTGCATACCGAGTGTTGAAAACGATAACGAAAAACTAAATATCGTAACGACCGTATTCCCCGA
Source organism: Clostridia bacterium (assembly GCA_017390195.1). Lineage (GTDB taxonomy): Bacteria > Bacillota > Clostridia > Oscillospirales > CAG-272 > RGIG1023. Next base: position 6,177 of record JAFPCR010000075.1, read on the forward strand.
ATACGAATGGACAAAGGCTGTATTGGGCGATAATGCCGACAACGCAAACATTACGTTGCTACTTGACAACGGCGTTGATATGCACAGTTATCAGCCGACGGCAGAGGATATTATAAATATCTCGACCTGCGATATGCTCGTATATGTCGGAGGTGAGTCGGACAGATGGATAGAAGATATACTCAAAGATGCCAAAAACAAGGATATGGCGGTTATCAACCTTATCGACGTCCTCGGAGATTCGGTGAAAGAGGAAGAGACCGTTGACGAAATGCAGGGTGATTCCGATCACGATCATGATCATGACCACGAAAATGAAACCGAAATCGATGAACACGTTTGGCTCTCACTCAAAAACGCAAAGCTCTTTTGCAGTGAGATCGCAGGCAAGCTCGCAAAAATAGACTCGGATAACGCAGAAAAATATGCCGAAAACGCAGAAATCTATATAGAAAAGCTCACCGAACTCGACCTGAGATATCAAGATACCGTTGACTCGGCATCAAAGGACACGCTCATATTTGCCGACCGTTTCCCTTTTCTTTATCTCGTCTCGGATTACGGTATCGACTACTACGCTGCATTCCCCGGCTGCTCGGCAGATACCAACGCAAATTTTGAGACTATTATCTTTCTCTCAAAAAAGCTTGACGAGCTTGATCTTTCATCAGTGTTAGTGATCGATTCCGCAAACGGAAAGATCGCCGATACAGTTGTTGAAAACACGAAAAACAAAAACAAAAAAATTCTCGTAATGAACTCCATGCAGTCGGTAACGTCATACGATATTGAAAACGGCGTAACATATCTTTCGGTCATGGAGAGCAATCTGTCGGTCATCAAGACCGCCCTGCAATAAAATCCTCAGAAATCAAGGAGGAATAAACCTTTGGCTCAGCTTATTTGTAACAATCTCGCCCTCGGCTACGACGGCAAAAAAATACTCGACGGTCTCTCGTTTTCGGTAAACGTCGGAGACTATGTATGTATCGTCGGAGAAAACGGTTCGGGCAAAAGTACACTTATGAAAACCATTCTTGGACTTCAATCCCCCATTGAGGGGAAAATATTGACCTGTGACGGTCTTGAACGCACAGAGATCGGATATCTGCCCCAACAGACAGAGGTGCAGCGTGATTTTCCCGCCTCGGTCAAGGAGATAGTCCTCTCGGGTTGTCAGGGAAGATGCGGTTTACGCCCCTTCTACAGCAAAGCCGAAAAACAACTTTCCGACTCAAACATGAAAAGATTGGGCATCTCCGATCTGCAAAACAAATGCTACCGTGAGCTGTCGGGAGGACAGCAGCAGAGAGTTTTGCTCGCACGTGCTTTGTGTGCAACGCAAAAAATACTTCTGCTCGACGAACCTGTGTCGGGACTTGATTCAAAGGTCAGCCTTGAAATGTACAACATCATCGAAGAATTAAACAAAAAGGACAAGATCACGGTCATTATGATATCCCACGACATATCGGCGGCACTTAAATACGCAAGCCATATTTTGCACATAGGCAGAAATATGTTTTGGGGAACAAAACAGGAATATTCAGAAAGCGAATTCGGGCGTGTCTGGGCATAACTTAAATGCCGAGCCCCCTAAAGAAACTACATAAAGCAGGATCTTTTATAAATGAATGTATTTGAAAAACTTATAACATACCTTGAATTTCCCTTTGTCAGATATGCACTTATCGTCGGTGTTTTGATCGCACTCTGTGCCTCCTTGCTCGGAGTGACTTTGGTGCTGAAGAGATTTTCTTTCATCGGTGACGGACTTTCTCATGTTGCATTCGGAGCTATGTCGATCGCCGCAGTTTTAAAGCTGACGAACAATATGCCTCTCGTTCTGTGCATAACCGTTGTCTGTGCAATTCTTCTGCTCAAGACGGGACAAAATACAAAAATAAAGGGGGATGCTGCAGTTGCAATGATATCCGTCGGTGCTCTCGCTATCGGATATCTGCTGATGAACATTTTCTCGGCTTCTCCGAACATAACAGGAGACGTGTGCAGTACACTCTTCGGCTCGACCTCTATTCTAAGCCTGAGCAAGACAGAGGTCTGGCTCAGCATAGGTCTTTCTGCCGTAGTCGTCGGTCTGTTCATCGTGTTCTACAATAAGATCTTCGCCGTTACCTTTGACGAGAATTTTGCAAAGGCGACCGGAATAAAAGCAAATATTTATAATCTGCTTATAGCAACCATCACAGCCGTAACCATAGTGCTTGCTATGAACCTCGTCGGCTCGCTTTTGATCTCGGCTCTTATAATCTTCCCTACGCTTTCCGCTATGCGTGTGTTCAAGAGCTTCCGTGCCGTCACGGTATGCTCTGCCTGCATATCGGTTGTTTGCACGACTCTCGGAATACTCATCTCTATAATTGCAGGAACGCCCGTAGGCTCAACGATAGTCACGGTCGATATCCTCTGCTTCGGTATATTTTTTGCCACAGGTGCTGTGTGCCGAGCAGGTCACAGATAAAAATTGGCCGATACGCAATATTGCGTATCAGCCAATTTTTTCAGGCATTTTTCATCTGCCGTTTGTGATTCTTTTTCCAACAGATAAAGCCGTAAATATCATTTACAAGAAACACTGCAAAGCAAATCAAAACCGAGATATAAGAGATATCCTTCGCCGTCGCCAAGCTCCACAAAACCAACAAAACAATATCGTTTGCGGCATATGCGAGGGCGTAATACGGACTGCGAAGAAATGTCAGATAGACCGCCACAAATGACGTAGCAACAGAGATGGTACTCGGGATCAGGTTCGCAGTGTTAAAGTGCTTTAAAATAAACCAAAACGCAACCGTTACGGCGGCAGAAATCAGCACCATAGGAAACAGATCTCGCATTTTAAACACACGTATCTTAACTTCCGAACGGTTTCCGTTATAGGGATTCATTATCCACGAAATAAATGCGATGACCGCCATAGGCACGGTCATTCCGACATAGGTTATCATCTCCCCGTAATATGCACATGAAAATGATATGATCCCGTAGATTATACCAAATATTATGATCAATATATGCCCTATTGGGTTTCCCTTTGCAAGAAGGATCAGAGCTGCCGCTCCCAAAAGCGATGCGATCAGATTCAGGTAATTGCTTCTGTCAAATATGAGAAAAAAGGCAATTATGACCGTCGACGAACCGCTCCACAAAAGCCACTCAAGCAAAGAAAAATATTTAAGCTTCGACCCCATTATCTCCTCCAAAAACAAAAGACATTCGCCACACATCTTCTAAGACCTAACGACGTGCTGCAAATGCCTGTGCATTTCTACCCGGTGGCAGTAATTATTGTTTTTATTTTATCATAAGGTAGTATATTTGTCAATAAAATTTAAGGAGTTATTGAAAATCGTCTCAATAACTCCTTAATATTGCTTAATTTAGCATTTGATTTGACTGCTCTGTCCCGCCGTTTAAAAATTGAGTCGGGGACATATTGGTGAGTTTTTTAAAAGTCTTACTGAAATGATATATATCCGAAAAATTAAGTTCCTCCGCTATCTCACTGACACTGAGCCCTTCGTCAGACAAAAGAAGCTGTTTGGCTTTTTCGATTCTGTAATGCTGACGAAAATCCATAGGACTTTCCCCACTGTATTCCTTGAACAGCTTTCGAAAATAGCACTCGCTGACTCCGCATATTTCAGCAATATCGCCAATTTTCATGTCATTGTTCTGCTCCAAAAGCTTTATACCTGTATATATGCAGGTGTATTTGTTTTTAATTGCTCTTTTCTTTCGTTTTTGACAAATCGCCGAAAGCAACTTGTATATCGACGACTTCAATTCGGGGACACAAACGATGTTGTTTTTAAATTCATCAGCCATAGAATTTATCAGCATAGAGAAAGACAGGTCAACATCTTTCATGCAGATCATGGGCATTGTGGTCGGAATGATATCCTCTCCGTTCAGGTCGGTCATTTGGAAATGGATTACAATCGTATCCGCTCTGCTGGGGTCGGTATCAAAAAAGTCCACCCTATATTCCGATCCCTTTGCCATATAGGTAAGTTGGTTCTGTTTTACAGTCAAAACCTTTCCTGATATATCGGTTATGACGGCCGAGCAGTTTTGAAACCAAAGGAGCGTGTGCGATATCTTAGGTTTGCCCATAGCGTTGTAAGTGTTTCCACGTTGAAACCAATACTGTCTCTTTGCTATAGGCTCGCTTATCAAGAATTCGGTGTTGTAAAGCTTTTCAAACGGTATTAACTTCATATTGTTCCCCCCATACAATTAACCCCTAACATTTATGTTAAGTATACCGTTTAAGTATACCATAAATTTTGTGATTTGTACACTTTTTTTACAAAAATATGTTTTTTTTCTATTGTATATATTTACCTGATGTGGTATAATAGAAGTTAATTGAAAGTGAGGAACAACTAATGCTTAGTTACAAAATAAAAATCGGTCTTGTTGCCATGAGGCGAAACACTACCGACCGTCCCCGAGGAACTTTTTTGACATGGTACTCGGCGGAGCAACGTGGTGAAAAATTTGTAAAATACGTAGAAGAAAATTTCACAAGCGAAAATGTTTCTTTTGTTGACAACAAGGGAATCGGCATAAAAGACCTCGTTTTTGACGACAACAGTGCAAAGGAAGTTGTCGAACGTTTCAAAAACGAAAACGTCGATGCAGTTATGATAATCAACTGCAACTTCGGAAATGAAGAAGCTGCCGCAGACATCGCAAAGGCTATCGGTAAGCCCGTCCTTTTGTGGGCACCTTTAGATGACGAGTATTATAAGGACGGTATGCGTCCTACCGACTCACAGTGCGGACTGTTCGGCGTATCCCGTCAAATGCAACGCTATCATATTCCATTCTCTCATCTCCCCTGTTGCAAGGTTGACAGCCAGGAGTTCAAGGAAGGATTTGAGAGCTTTGTAAGGGTCGCTTGTATGGTCAAGAATTTCGCAGGAATGCGTATCGGTCAAATAGGTGCAAGACCCGCTCCCTTCTTCTCGGTCATTTGGAACGAGGGCGAGCTTATGGAAAAGTTCGGCATCAAGATAATTCCCTTCAACTTCGCAATTATCGAACAGCGTATGAAGGCAACAGCAGAAAATTGCCAAAAGGAGATCGCCGAGATCGAAGAGTATATCGTCAAAAACTATACCTTAGACGAACTGACACCCAAATTTGTCAAGCCTATGGCAACTTTGGCTGTCATGTACAAAAATCTTTTTGAGGAATACGACCTTGACGTAATTTCGGCAGAATGCTGGACTGCAACACCCGTTATGTTTGACGGCCTTGCTCCCTGTACCGTTTACGGATTGCTCAATGATATGGGATACCTTATCTCCTGCGAAAGCGATATGCACTGTGCATTGACTATGGTGCTACTCGAATCTGCAACCTTGGGTAAAGGCAGACCTCTGTTCGGCGAGTTTACCGTTCGCCACCCCGAAAACAAGAACGCCGAGCTTTTGTGGCACTGCGGTCCTTTCCCGCTCTCACAGAAAGCACCCGATGGGATCGACTCCGAGGCACGTCTCGTAAATCAGCGTTCTTGGTTCAGGGCAAAGGACGGTGTTTATACCGTAGCTCGTATCGACCAAGAAAGCGGAGATTATATGATCCTCCCCCTCGTCTGCAAGACCACCAAAGGTCCTCAGACCCACGGTACATATATCTGGGGTGAATTTGATAACCTACAGGCAATAGAGGACAGGCTCATCGACGGTCCCTACATCCATCACTTCGTTGAAATAGAAGGAGACTGGAGAAAAGAGATCAACGAATTCTGCAAATATTTCCCCGCCCTCAAAGTAGATAAATCCTTAGAAAGCAGATAAAACAATCATCACATTACAAAAATACAACTATAACTTAAGCCGTTACAGACGGCGGAATGGAGATTTATATGCAGTACCAAATGAATGAGTTTTTGTTCTCTATGATCCTGACCGAGCTTGAAGATGCAGTCGGCAAAGAGAACTGCTCCACAAGAACAATAGATAAAGTAACACACAGCGTTGACTACTATTGGCTCTCACGTATGTGGGCAGACCGTGGTTGCCGTATGCCCGAAGCAGATATCATCGTCTGCCCCAAGGACGCAACCGAGGTTTCCAAAGTCGTTAAGATAGCAAACTACTACAAGCTTCCAATTACCACTTGGGGTGCCGGCGGCGGTACACAGGGCGGTGCTATCCCCGTTGCAGGCGGAATTTTGCTCGACACCAAGAGAATGAACAAGATCTACGAGGTAAACACCGAGGGAATGTACATAGAATGCGGAACCGGTGCTATATACAAGCATATAGAATGGGCAGCAAATGAAGTTGGAAAGGCAACTATGCACTATCCCTCCTCTTTGACCTGCTCTACTGTCGGCGGATTCTTGGCACACAGAGGTATCGGTGTCGTTTCTACAAAGTACGGAAAGATCGACGACATGGTACTTCAGATGGAAGTCGTTCTTCCCAACGGTGATATTATAAACACATCTTCTGCTCCCAAGCACGCAGCAGGACCCGACCTTAACCAGATCTTCATCGGCTCCGAAGGTGCTCTCGGTATAATCACAAAGGCTCAGATACGTATTTTCGACCAGCCCGAAGAACGCCGTTTCCGTGGCTTCCTCTTCCATGATATGAGCTCTGCTTTCAAGGCTGCACGTGAGCTTTTGCAGAAATTCAAGCCCTCGGTTATGCGTCTTTACGACCCTGCCGAAACCGCATCTCTTATCAAAAAGATCGTTGGTGTTGAGAGAGATGGAGCGTTCATGAATGTTGCTTATGAAGGCGTTCGTGAAATGGTAGAGGTTGAAGAAAAGATCCTTCTTGAGACATTCAAGAAATACGGTGCCGAAGATATGGGAAGTGAGTATGGCAAAAAGTGGTGGGATGAAAAGATCACATTCTTCTATCCCGGTCACATGATGGATATTCCTCAGATGTTCGGTACAATGGACACCATTGCCCCCTACGGCAAGATCGAGGAGATCTATTGGGCAATGAAAGAGGCTATCGAGACCAACTTCCCGCAGGCTAAATTTATTGCGCACTTCTCTCACTGGTATGAGTGGGGTGCTATGGTATACGACCGTTTCATTATCGACGGCAAAGACGTTCCCCAAGATCCCGTTGAGGCTCTCCGCCTCCACCAGGCAGTTTGGACATGCGGCGTAAGAGCAGCATTGGCTCACGGCGGTGTCGTCAACGACCACCACGGTGTAGGAATAAAGCTCGGACGCCTTATGAAAGAACAGTACGGACCTGCTATGCAGGTATTCGAGGGACTCAAGAAGCAGCTTGACCCCAACGGAATCATGAACCCCTTTAAGTTGGGTATTTAAGACTGGAGGAAAGTACAATGAATTTATCTGAAAAATCCAAACAGCACGTTGATTCTTGCCGTTTTTGCTGGATGTGCCATCATATCTGCCCCATCGGTAACGCAACAGGACACGAAAGAAGCACTGCAAGAGCGAGAGCACTCGGCATCTCACTCGTAAACCGTAATGCTATCGACCTTTCCGAAATTATGGATAATATCTATGAATGCTGCACCTGCGGTGCCTGCGTTCACACCTGCGTAACAGGCTGGGATCCCGTAATGTTCACAAAAGAAACAAGATTGCAGGCGGCTCTTGAGGGCAAGCTTCCCTCTTACATAAACACCTTGGTCGACAATTGCCTCGATAAGGGCAATGCCTACGGCAAGACCGAGATATGCGAAAAGCTCGCAGAGGCTGCAAAGGCTCATGCAAAAAAGACCGATACTCTCCTCCTCTTAGGCACAGATGCACGCTATATGGTGTGTGAGCAGGCTGTAAAGGCTATCCGTGTTCTTGAGAAGGCAAACGTTGAGTTCAGCGTTCTCGCAGATGAGCCTGCAAGCGGAGCTCAGCTCGACTTCCTTATCGGTGCGGCTGACGAGGCAAAGCAGCAGATGGCAGCGGCGGCTGATGTTATGAACGCTTACGATACAGTTGTCATATATGATCCCAACGATGCAAAGGTAATAAAGCGTATCTACAAAGAATACGGCGTAGATGTTTCGGCAAAGACCGTTACCTTCACCTCTTATGTAGCAGAGCTTATCAAAAACGGCGACCTCAAGACGACAAACACCGAAAAAACCGTTGTTTATCAGGATCCGTATCAGCTGTCCCGTGACCTTGAGGAGACAGAAGAACCTCGTGAGATAATAAAAGCATTCGCTACTCTCAACGAAATGCTCCTCAACCGTGATGAAACTGTTTGGGCTGGAAATCTTCTTATGGCAGAATATATGCCCGCTGTTATGAATGAAGTTGCCGCACGCCGTATCTTCAACGCAAAGAGCATCGGTGCTACGGCTCTCGTGACCGCTTGTGTTTCAGAATATGCCTCTCTCAAAAAGGCAGAACAGACCGATGTTGAGATCCTGTCCATAGAGGATCTGATTCTTGGATAAAGGGAGGCCCTTTTAATGTTAGTCAATTTGAAAGATATCATCGCTATGGCAGAAAGCGGAAATTATTGCATTCCCGCATTTAATGTTTACAATATGGAGACCGTTATGGGTGTTTTAAAGGCCGCAGAGGAAACAAAAGCCCCCATAATCATGCAGGTATATCCCAGACTTATGAAAGAAGAAACAGGATATTTTCTTTCTCCCGTTATTCTCGCCGCAGCAGCAAAGGCAAGCGTTCCTGTTTGCTTCCACCTTGACCACGGTCCGTCAACGCTCGAGACAACACGCTGTCTGCGTTACGGTGCTACAGGAATAATGCTTGACGGTTCTACTCTACCCTTAGAGGAAAACATCGCACTCACCAAGAGCGTAGTTGACACCTGCAAATATGTCAACGTTCAGGTCGAAGGTGAGCTCGGTCACATAGGAACTACAAAGGATAGTGAATTTGACGAATTTACATCTCCCGAAAGTGCAAAATATTTTGTTGAGCAGACAGGTGTCACCTGTCTCGCAGTAGCGGTCGGAACCGCACACGGCAAATACACGAAGCCGCCTAAGCTCGACATCGAAAGGATCAAGGAGATCCGCAAGGCTACAAATAATACAGCACTTGTTCTGCATGGCGGTTCGGGTGTTCCCGATGAGGAGATCAAAAAGGCGGTTGCCGCAGGTGTTCGCAAAATGAATTTTGCCACAGACATCTGCTATGCCTTCCTCGACTGTTGTCTTGAAGAGCTTCAAAATCCCGAAAGAAGCGTTGCAATTGATAATTTTATGAAAAAACCCATAGATGCAGTTAAGGATTTCTGCATTTCAAGGATAAAACTCGTAGGTGCAGACGGAAAGGCTGAATGATATGATAAAGATCGTAGGAATAGGTGCCTGCGTTATGGACACCCTCTACAACATTCCGCATTTTCCAAAAGAGGATACGAAATTGAGAGCAGTCGGCAGTAAGCCGGCAGGCGGGGGCCCTGTTGCAACGGGGCTTGTTGCCGCTCAAAAATTGGGTGAGCAAACCGCATACATAGGTGTCCTTTCAGATGACAACGGCGGTGTGTTTCTCAAAAAGGATTTTGAAAAATACGGTGTGAACACGGACTTGATTGCAATAAAGAGCGGTTGCCGTTCGTTTTCGTCCGTGATCTGGTTAAGTGCAGATACAACAAGCAGAACCTGTGTATATGACAAAGGCGATCTGCCTCCGCTTTCCTTGAGCGATGCACAAAAGAAGGCTATCGCCGATGCTGAGCTCCTTATGGTTGACGGTAACGAGCTTGATGCGGCTGTCGAAGCGGCAAAGTGTGCAAAAAAACACGGCACTAAGGTATTATATGACTGCGGTGGGCTTTATGACGGAGTTGAGCGTCTGCTGTCACTGACAGACATTATGATCCCATCTGAGGAATTTGCTCTCGGTCACACCGATACACAGGATGCCGAAAGTGCGGCGAAAAAGCTTTATGAAATGTACTCCCCCGAGATCATAGTAATAACACAGGGTAAGCGTGGCGGACTGATGTTCGACGGAAAAAATATTGTCGAATATCCCATCTATCCCGCAGTAGTCGTTGACTCAAACGGTTCGGGTGATGTGTTCCACGGTGCATTTGCGGCGGCGGTCGTAAAGGGGTACACCTATGAGCAATGCTGTCACTTCTCGAGTGCTGTTTCTGGTCTTAAATGTACAGGCATAGGGGCAAGAGAAAGTGTCCCGAATTTTGAAACCGTTATGACATATTTAAAGGAGAACGGATATGAGCTTTAAAAAAAGTTATAAAAGTGCTAAAGGATATACTCCTATTTGCAAAATAGGTGAATGCTCACTCAAAAAGCTGGAGTTCGGTATAATCGAGCTTAACAGCGGAGAATCTGTTGATTTTTACACCGAGGACAAGGAAACTGCCTTTATCATGCTCGAAGGTCACTGCAATGTCTCTTTCGACGGAACAAAGTGGGAAAATGTAGGAAACAGAAGCAATGTTTTTGAAAATCGCAAGGCAGAAAGCTTCTATATGCCGAAAGAGCAGAACCTCACCATTACGGCGATTGACCACATTAAGATAGCCGTTTGTTCTACTCCCGTTAAGGAAAAGACCGAGCCTCAGCTTCTCAAAGAGGATCATGTTGTCACCAAAACGTTGGGCAAGGTTCCGTACGAGAGAGAGACAAGCTTCCTCATAGACGGAAACTCCAATGCAAAGATCCTTACTATCGGTGAATGCTATACGACCGAAGGAAACTGGGCAGGCTTCCCTCCCCACAAGCACGACGAGGACAATATGCCCAAAGAGTGCATCTGTGAAGAGATCTATTACTTCCTCTTTGATCCGAAGCAAGGCTTTGCTGTACAGTGTCTCTATACAGCA
>JAFPCR010000076.1 GCA_017390195.1 Clostridia bacterium
AAGCCCTTCTTCGCAGGTTACAGACCTCAGTTCTACTTCAGAACAACTGACGTTACAGGTATCATCGAGCTTCCCGAAGGCGTTGAAATGTGCCGCCCCGGCGATAACGTTGATATGACTGTTGAACTTATCACAACAATCGCATGCGAAAAGGGTCTCCGTTTCGCTATCCGTGAGGGTGGTAGAACAGTTGGTTCCGGTGTCGTAAGCGAAATCATCGCTTAATTGGTTTAACCAAGTTTTATTGCGAGGCTGTGACACTTTGTGTCACAGCCTCATATAATAGATTGACCGAATAAAAGGTCGTTTTCAAAATATATCTTTGGGGAATGGTGAAATTCCATACCGGTGGTATAGCCCACGAACACGCAAAAGCAAATTGCGTGCCGAACATGTGAAAATCATGTGCCGACGGTCAGAGTCCGGATGAGAAAAGATAAGATAGGAACATTTTTATCCCCGAATGCCGTAGGCATTCGTTTTTTATTACCGATCAAACAGCATATTTGGGGAGATGCAAGTTATAAAATTTGCTGTTGGGGTAAGACGTTGTTTATCTTCTTTTCGATAGCAATGTAATTACAATCGCCGAAATTTCTATTTGGATATTTTGGCAGAAGGGATCAAAAATGATAAAAAGTAAGAGTTATTCGAATAAAAACAAGATAAAAAACATGACCTTTATAGGTCTGTTCTGTGCAATGGCATTTGTTTGCGTTGTGCTTTTGAATTTCAAGGTAAATTTTTTGACGTTTGACCTAAAAGATGCCGTGATGACAATATGCGGAATGTTTTTCGGACCGCTTGCAGGATTATTTGCGGCAGTAGTAGTGCCGCTCCTGGAGTTCGTTTCGATAAGCAATACGGGAGTCTACGGTTTGATAATGAACACTTTGGCGTCTGTTACCTTTGTGGGAACGGCGAGCCTTATATATAGAATAAAGAAAAATCTTTCGGGAGCGATCTTGGGACTTGTAACAGCCGTGCTTGCAACAACTGCGATCATGCTCTTAGCAAATTTGATAGTCACCCCGTTTTACATGAACGTAAAGGCAAAGGATGTAGCGGCGATGATACCGACGTTGCTTTTACCGTTCAACTTTATAAAGTCATTACTTAACGCTGCGATAGTAATGCTTCTTTACAAACCGCTTTCTGATGTTCTTAAACATTTCAGGCTTTCGAGTGTAGCACAGCTCAAGGGCGGTGCAACAGAGGACGTTCGCCTTGGTATGACAAAAAAGAGATCTATGCGTTCGGCTTGTGTGACGATCGTTGCGGCGTTGATAGTGATCGTGTCGCTTATAGTTGTTTTCGCAGTTCTCGGAGGTCACATATCCTTCTTTAACTTTAAAAAATGATCTTAATATAAAAGCGGCGTGATCGAGGAAGAGTCACGTCGCTTTTGCTCCTTTATAACTGTAAATTTATTGTATAGTGTCGAATTTATTGTTTTGGGGTATTGAAATAGAAAAATATATATGATATAATTATATGTAACATTGCATAATGCCTAAAACGTATTTGCGTGCGACTTAAAATAATACTCTAATACTTATCGAGAGTGACGGAGGGACAGGCCCGATGATGTCACAGCAACCTGCTCATAGCAGTAAGGTGCTAATTCCCGAAGATGAGCATATTTTTGTTCACCCTCGGAGACGAGGGGCTTTTTATTTCCCGATGAGTGCTTTGAGATAAAAATAATATAAAAGAAAGGCTGTTTCAAATGAAAAAGTTATTTACATCAGAATCTGTTACAGAGGGACATCCCGATAAAATCTGTGATAAAATATCCGACGCTATTCTCGACGAGATGCTTCGTCAGGATCCTATGTCAAGAGTTGCGTGCGAAACTACTTGCACGACAGGTCTCGTTATGGTCGCAGGAGAGATCACAACACACGCATATGTTGACATTCAGAAGATCGTGCGTGAGACCGTCAGAGAGATAGGCTATGACCGAGCAAAGTATGGCTTTGACTGCGACAGTTGTGCTGTTATAAACTCCATACACGAGCAGTCTCCCGACATAGCACTCGGTGTTGACCGCTCGCTCGAATCAAAGAACGGTGAGACAGACGACAATTTTGATACGGGTGCAGGAGACCAAGGACTTATGTTCGGCTTTGCTTGTGACGAGACTCCCGAGCTTATGCCGCTTCCGATATCTATCGCACACAAGCTGGCAAAGAGACTTACAGATGTTCGAAAGAGTGGACTTCTCAAATATCTCCGCCCCGACGGAAAGACTCAGGTCACTGTTGAATATGACGATGACAAGCCTGTCCGTGTTGACACGGTTGTCGTATCTACACAGCATAGCGACGAGGTTGACCTCGCTACTATCCGTGCCGATATTATAGAACACGTAATTAAGCCAATAATAGACTCGAAGTTGCTTGACGAGGCTACAAAGATCTTTGTAAACCCGACGGGAAGATTTGTTATAGGCGGACCTTCGGGAGACACGGGCTTGACAGGAAGAAAGATCATAGTTGATACATACGGCGGATATTCACGTCACGGTGGCGGAGCTTTTTCGGGAAAAGACCCGACCAAGGTTGACCGTTCTGCATCTTATGCCGCAAGATATATTGCAAAGAATATCGTAGCGGCAGGACTTGCGAACAAGTGCGAGGTTCAGATCGCATATGCTATCGGAGTTGCCAAACCTGTATCGGTCATGATAGATACCTTCGGAACATCTAAGTTTGATGAGGACAAGATCTCGGAAAGTGTTCTCAAATATGTTGACCTTCGCCCTGCGGCGATCATCAAGCATTTCGACCTTCGCCGTCCCATCTATTGCGATACCGCAGCATACGGACATATGGGAAGAGAAGATATAAACGCACCTTGGGAAAAAACCGATATTGCCGAGAGCTTGCGTAAAGAATTTATAAAGTGATTTTCGATCAGTATATCTAAATCAAAAGCTTTCCCCAGAGCATAAAATAACTTATAGTTAAGACTGCTTGAGGAGGGAAGATATGGTTCAGATAATAATTGAGATAATAGTTGCCGTATTTGCTGTTTTGGGTTTTTACAGCATTTTCGGTATGGCGGCAGATGCAATTTTTTGCCCTGACAATTCTTTAATTGCGATCGAGATAAGAGATACAAACGATATAGAAGATCTCGACCTGCTTTTACAGAATGCTGCCTGCGGAGCTCACCGTGGGAAGATCGTCGTTATTGTTGATGAAGCGGTATTTTCCAAGATAGCAGTGCGAGGCGGAAAATACCGACTCGGAGAAAATGTCGATGTGCTTATCGAAAAATACGGAGTTGATTTTCGACTCACGTCGAAAATAAAAAACGTCGAAAAATAAAACCAAACTGTTGTAAAAAGTCGAGAATATACATTCTTAAAGTTGTAAAATTCAGGAGAAAGTGGGGAAACAACGATGACAGATAATTTCAGCGACCGTCAAAATGATCTGAACAAAAACGCTGTTTCCGAAGCTTTTGGGGACAACAGTGATATAGAGAAGATCACAGGAAGCATAGAGAACGTTATCTATTCAAACGAGGATAACGGGTACTCGATCTGCGATATGGGGACAGACGAAAACGAGCTTATAACGATTGTCGGTACGATGCCGTATGTCGGAGAGGGCGACAGACTTACCATATACGGTAAGTGGATACACAATCCCAAATACGGCAGGCAGTTCAAGGTCGAGTCGTATGAGAAAAATCTTCCGGCAGATGCAAATTCAATTCTTCGTTATCTGTCATCAAGAGCGATACGTGGGATAGGGCCGAGAACGGCACAGAAGATCGTTGACGAGTTCGGAGACGAGACCTTTGACGTTATTGAAAACCACCCCGATTGGCTGGCACAGATACCCGGCATCTCACGTAAAAAGGCAGAGGAGATAGCAGAGGATTTCAGAAAGAAGTCCGGGATACGTTCCGCTATGATGTTTTTCCGTGAATGGTTTGGTGCGGCAACGACAACGAAGATATACAACAAATGGGGAAATAAAGCCATAGAATTGGCTAAGCATAACCCCTACCTTTTGTGTGAGGAGATAGTTGGGATAGGCTTTGAAAAGTCTGACAGTATGGCGGTGAGTCTCGGACTTCCGCTTAACAGCACCGACAGGATAATGAGTGGCGTAAAATATATGCTCACTCACAATGCAAACAACAACGGTCATGTCTGCCTGCCCCGTGAAAAGCTCGTGTCAGGCTCTGCAAGGCTGCTCGGAGTAGATGAAGCGGTACTTGACAGTGCCGTGGGAGAGCTTCTCAAAAAGGGAGAGCTAAAATATTCTCTCTTTGACGGCGAGCAGTATATTTACGACAGGTATTCGTATGAGAGTGAGCGATATATTGCTCAAAAGTTGTATTTTTTGGATAAGAGCTGTGCAACGATAGATGCAACGAACGTAAATCTTTTTATTGAGCGGGAGGAGAGGACATACGGTATCTCATATGCTTCGCTCCAGCGAAAGGCTATCTCGGATGCATTGTTAAACGGAGTAATGGTACTGACGGGTGGACCCGGAACGGGAAAGACCACGGTAGTGCGTGCTTTGCTTGATATTTTTGACAGCATGGGACTGAAGGTCGCACTTTCCGCACCTACGGGAAGAGCGGCAAAAAGAATGTCCGAGGCTACCTCAAGCAACGCCAAGACGATTCACAGACTGCTTGAGATGTCATATGCGGGAGATGGCGTAAAGACAGCACGCTTCGGACGTGACGAGGATAATCTTTTAGAGGAGGATGTTATTATCGTTGACGAGGCATCGATGATAGACAACTCCTTGATGTGTTCGCTGTTGAAGGCTGTAAAGCCCGGTGCGAGAATCATAATAATCGGAGATGCCGATCAGCTTCCGTCGGTGGGTGCGGGAAATGTTTTGCGTGATATCATAGAGAGCGGCAGATTTGCTACCGTGTGCCTGAACGAGATATTCAGGCAGGCTCAGCAGAGTCTCATAGTTACAAATGCACACGCAATAAACGAGGGAAGGATGCCCGAGCTTTCGGTCAAAAACAACGATTTCTTTTTTCTTGAGAGAAACAGCGACGAGGAGATAGCCTATACGATCGCAGACCTGTGCAAAAACCGTCTGCCCAAAGCCTACGGAGCAAAAACCGAAAATGGAATACAGGTAATAACCCCGTCGAGAAAGGGCGAGGCAAGCACTGAGAATCTTAACATTATTTTGCAAAGAAGCCTCAACCCCGCAAAGACGGGAAAGAGCGAATATAAATTCAGAGACAAGGTGTTCCGTGAGGGCGACCGTGTCATGCAGATAAGAAACAATTACGATATAGAATGGGAGCGTTCCGAGAGCGACAAGGGTATGGGGATCTTCAACGGTGATATCGGTATCATTTTGCAGATCGACTTATACAACCGTGTCATGAGGATAGATTTTGACGAAAGGATCGTGCAATACGATTTCGACAATCTTGAAGAACTCGAACACGCATATGCTATAACTGTGCATAAAAGTCAGGGAAGTGAATACCCATTTGTCATAATCCCCATGTACTCGGCACCACCAATGCTCCTTACAAGAAATCTGCTCTACACTGCGGTGACAAGGGCACAGCATATGGTAATACTTGTGGGGCGGCAGGATATCGTTTGTACGATGGTCGAAAACAACAGGCAGTCGATGAGGTATACCGGACTTTGCCGCAGACTTGCCATGCCTGACGGAGCTTCTGATTAAAGGTGCGGAAAACGTTGGAGACAACGTGAAAAATAAGACAGAAATGAAAGAAAACGATGCCATTTTTTAAAAAAATGATCTTTCCGCCCAAATGTGTCGGTTGCGGAGAATTATTCGATATATTTGACGGGTCACCTGATCTGGTGCTTTGCGAAAGATGTATGAATCACTGGCTTGCGGCGAAGTCTCAGAGATGCCGTGAGTGTAATGTCCCGATAGGTCTGTGCAGATGTATACCGAATCCGATGTTGAGGAGCGGAGTTTGTGATTTTATAAAGGCTGTTCCGTACGACGTGAATAACAGAAGCTCGGTTCAGGACAGATTTATTTACAGAATGAAACACAAACGTGATGAACGGGCCGCATGTTTTGCCGCAGAGCAGCTTTGTGACGAGCTTTTGAGAAGACTTGCGGAAAACAACTGCGAGTTGGGAAATACCGTAATTACATATGTTCCGAGGATCAGAAAAGCGATAACCGAAAACGGTGTGGACCAATCCGAATGTATTGCTTCGAGCATCGGAAAGGTTCTGAAAATACCTTGTCTGAATTTAATAGAAAGATGCAGAGGCGGTAGGGAACAAAAGAAACTGACTTTGAGGGAACGTAAGGAAAACGTCAGGAACGCCTTTAATATCTCGAACGAAGTGCGTCTTGACGGCAGAACGGTCTTGCTCTTTGACGATGTTGTTACTACGGGATCAAGTATGGCTCGCTGTGCCGAATTGCTTTTCGGTGTCGGAGCGGAAAAGGTCATATCTGTTGCGGTCGGAAAAACAAATCGTAAAAACGTACAAACCCGTTGATTTTTAGATCAGTATAAGTTATAATATATATATACCATCTTATGGGTTCGGTAAATCTATTTTTGCGGAAAGGAAGGTCTTTTTGTCGTGTTCAAAAAAATGAAGGTTTCAAAAGACATAGGAATAGACCTTGGCACCGCAACTGTCATAGTTTATGTTCAGGATAAGGGGATAGTTTTAAACGAGCCGTCCGTAGTGGCGATCGATATGAATGCGGACCGTATAATAAAGGTCGGAAAAGATGCACGTGTCATGCTCGGCAGAGAACCCGACGGAGTAAAGGCGATAAGACCTCTCCGTGACGGAGTTATAAGTCATTACGATATAACTCTGAAAATGCTGCAATATTTTATACGCCGTGCCTGCGGAAGTGTATGGCTTCCTCCGAGAGTCGTGATATGCGTTCCGACGGATATTACTGAGGTCGAGGAGCGTGCCGTTGTTGCCGCCGCAAAAGATGCCGGGGCAAGAAAGGCGTATCTCATCGAAGAGCCCGTTGCCGCTGCGATCGGTGCAGGCTTGAATATAGGCTCACCTAACGGCTGTATGGTAGTTGATATAGGCGGAGGCACGACGGATATTGCCGTTATCGCCTTAAACGGAGTTGTCGTCTCGGAGTCGATACATATTGCGGGTGATAAATTCGACGAGGCTATTATGAGATATGTTCGAAGAAAGTACAATGTTCTCATAGGCGAAAGAACGGCGGAGGCTGTAAAGATGAGTATCGGAGCGGTTTACGACCACTCTGCACCAAAGCAGATAGACGTTAAGGGAAGATGCTTGACGCAGGGTCTGCCGAAGGTCATAACCTTAAGCTCCAAGGAAATGATAGAGGCGTTGGTAGAGCCTATCACTGCCATTCTCGATTCGATATGTTCAGTCATCGAGCGTACACCTCCCGAGCTTGTCGGAGACATTTTACGCAGCGGAATAGTTATGACGGGCGGAGGAAGCTTGATCTACGGCTTTGATAAGTTGATCGAAAGGGCGACGGGCATTCGTTGCCGTGTAGCAAAGGATGCTATACTTTGTGTAGCAAAGGGCACGGGTCGCTCGCTTGAAAATCTCAATTCGGTTCCCGACGGGATCACCAATATATCGAGAGAAAGGCAGTTGAATTTTTGAACGCAGAATTGCATAGCGGTGCTATCCGCTGTAAATTCTGCGTTTTGCTTTAATTTGCGTGAAAAGAGGTTGCTTTAGATATTATGAAATATATAATTGACGGTTACAGACCCAAGGCTTTGTTTAGATTCTTTGAAGAGATAAGTGCGATCCCGAGAGGCTCGGGAAACGAGGGCGGAGTTGCGGAGTATATCAAAAAATTTGCACAGGAGCGTGGGCTTTACTGTTATTGTGATGAGATAAACAATGTTTTTGTAAGGTTGCCTGCAAGTGAGGGCAGAGAAAACAGCCCGACATTGCTTTTGCAGGGTCATACAGATATGGTCTGCGAAAAGAATGCTGATACGGTGCATGATTTTGAAAAAGACCCGCTGTCGCTTTATATCGAGGACGGATTTTTGCGTGCAAGGGGAACTACGCTCGGTGGTGACGACGGCATTGCTGTTGCGGCAATGCTCGCCGTTCTTGACGGAGAGATAAAGGAGCATCCGACGATAGAGTGTCTGTTTACCGTTATGGAAGAGGTCGGTCTTGACGGAGCGAATAATTTCGATTACTCTCAGATCTCGGCACGGCGAATGATAAATCTTGACAGTGAGCAAGAGGGACATATGGTCGCAGGCTGTGCCGGTGGACTTCGCAGTGATGTTTCTTTTTGCGGTAAGCGTGAAAGCTTTGAGGGATATGCTGTCGAGATCTCGGTAAAGGGACTTATGGGCGGACATTCGGGCGAGAATATCAATGATTCACGTGCGAATGCAAACAAAATAATGGGGCGTGTGCTGGCGGCTCTGTCTGAGGCTTATGATATAAGATTGGTTTCAATAAAGGGCGGTTCAAAGGACAACGCAATACCCCGTGAATGCAGTGCGAAGATAGCCTGCTCTGACAGATACGGCATTTTTTCCGAGATCGAAAAGCTCGAACGGGAAATAAAGAGATCACTTGCACAAGCCGATGCCAATTTCACGCTGACGGCGACCGATTCGGAGGTCGAGGACTATATGCTTGACGAAAAGACAAGTGCTGACATTATCTCATTTACCGATCAGGTGCAGAACGGAGTTTTGCGTATGAGCGACAGCGTTGAGGGCTTGGTGGAATTTTCGAGAAACCTCGGAATTATAAGCACAGATGACAGATCCGATACAAGAAATGTGAGCTTGGTATTTTCTTCACGCTCGGCAAAAGAGGAGCAACTCGACCTATCAATGTCCGAGCTTGATGCGACATCAAAAGAATACGGTTACGGTGTCCGTCATTATGCTCGCTATCCCGGGTGGGATTATGCACCTTATTCCTGCCTGCGTGACGATTGCCTGAAAGCAGCAAGGGAGATACTCGGATACGATGCGAAGGTAGATGTGATACATGCCGGGCTTGAATGCGGAATAATTTCCTCGCATATTCCCGACATGGATATCATCTCGATAGGTCCTGACATAATAGATATTCACTCTCCGTCGGAAAAGCTTGACCTTGCCTCTTGCGAGAGGTTTTGGAAAATTTTAGAAATTATGGTAAGAATGAGATAAAAGTATGTACATTTTGAGATTTTTGTGTTATACTGTAGGGAGAAAAGCGTAAAAATTTCAAAAGGCATGGGATTTTCAAATATATATCAACAGAAAAGGTTATTTTCAATGGAAAACAAGGACAATAGAAAAAATTATAAAGGACAGAAGCCGAACGGATATTCAAAGGGCGGAAACGGAAAAAATGACCGCAAGAGTCGCTTTGACGGATCGGACTATTCAGGCAGAAAGAATTTCACAAGAAAATATGACGAACATAAGCCTGAATTCAATGATAGAAATTCAGAGACGGGTTCTGCCGATAATGAATACGGAAACGGAGCAGTGATAGGCAGAAACGCAGTAAGAGAGCTTCTGCGTTCCGAAAGACCTATCGATAAGATACTTGTAAGACGTGGTGATAGAGAGGGTTCGATCACCGAGCTTGTTGCAAGAGCGATAGAGAGGGGTATCCCTGTCATAGAGGTCGATAAGTCAAAGCTTGACGCTATATCGGACTTTGCACCTCATCAGGGCATCGTCGCAATGGCGGCTGAAAAGGAATATTCAAGCGTTGAGGATATCCTTCAAATCGCCGCAGACAGGGGTGAGAAACCGTTGATAGTAATATCTGACGGAATAACCGACCCCTACAATCTCGGTTCGCTCATTCGTTGTGCGGAGGGTGTGGGTGCTCACGGACTTATCATTTCCAAACGCCGTGCGGTAGGGCTTACTCCGCTCGTGTCGAAGGCGTCTGCCGGTGCGATAGAGCATCTTGCGATCGCCAAGGTCGCCAATATTTCGACAACTATAGATGTGCTGAAAAAGCAGGGAATATGGGTGTTTGCGGCAGAAGCAGGGGGATCGGCATATTACGATACCGATTTCGACTGCCCGTGTGCAATAGTTTTCGGAAGCGAGGGCAACGGAGTTTCGAGAATAGTAA
Source organism: Clostridia bacterium (assembly GCA_017390195.1). Taxonomy (GTDB): domain Bacteria; phylum Bacillota; class Clostridia; order Oscillospirales; family CAG-272; genus RGIG1023. Next base: position 10,100 of record JAFPCR010000076.1, read on the forward strand.
AGGAAAATTCGGACTTTATAACCTCTATACCCATGTACGGACACGTTAATTCATTCAACGTTTCGACGGCTGCATCGGTAATTCTCAGCGAAGCGGCACGTCAGCAAAAGGGTCAGAAAAAGCAATAAGCAATAATAGATTTATACATATAACAAATTTCGGCGAAAGGAGTGTGCTGTCGGTGGAGAAGGATATGGATACGAAAAATAACGCAAGAAGTGAAAAAAGCGAAGAGATTGACATAGACATAATAGAACGACTCAGTGCTATGTATGCAGACAGTGCAGACTCCGAGATCGTCGATACGACGGAGCATGAGGACGACATTTCCAACAGGGAATTTACCGAACTGCTTGCAAAGGCACTTGAAAGTTATGTAGACCGCCCGGATGAAAATGCGGAATATATCGAAGAACCCGAAGAAGTCGAGGAAATCGAAGAGATCGAGGAAATCGAAGAGATCGAAGAAATCGAAGAGATCGAGGAAGTCGAAGAAGTCGAAGAAATCGAAGAGATCGAAGAAGTCGAAGAAGTCGAAGAAGTCGAGGAAGTCGAGAAAGTCGAGAAAGTCGAAGAAATCGAACAAGTCGAGGAAATCGAAGAAGTCGAGGAAGTCGAAGAAGTCGAGGAAGTCGAAGAAGTCGAAGAACCCCAAACTCAAATCATCGAGGAAGATGTTGCCGAATATGTGCAGGTGTCGCTCTTTTCAAATGATATGACCG
>JAFPCR010000077.1 GCA_017390195.1 Clostridia bacterium
CCTTGATAACGTTCTCGAGTGCGTCCCAAACCTCGGGAAATACCTTTTCTATCTTCTTCTGTGCATCTTTTACGTTGGTTGCCTTGCCCATCTCGACCAATCTCTTGACGACAAAGGGCTTGAAGAGCTCGAGTGCCATTTCCTTGGGAAGACCGCACTGATAGATCTTCAAATTAGGGCCTACGACGATAACCGAACGTCCCGAATAGTCAACACGTTTTCCAAGCAGGTTCTGACGGAAACGTCCCTGCTTACCTCTCAGCATACCCGAAAGTGACTTGAGAGGACGGTTGCTCGGGCCTGTTACAGGCTTTCCACGGCGACCGTTGTCGATCAAAGAGTCAACTGCCTCTTGGAGCATTCTTTTCTCGTTTCTGATAACGATCTCGGGAGTACTGATCTCCATAAGCTTTTTCAGACGGTTGTTACGGCTGATAACTCTGCGGTAAAGCTCGTTCAAGTCAGACGAAGCAAAACGTCCGCCGTCAAGCTGTACCATAGGACGAATATCCGGAGGAATTACCGGAACGATGTCAAGTATCATCCAATCGAGACGGTTGCCCGATTTTCTGAACGCCTCGATAACTTCAAGACGCTTGATTATTCTGATCTTCTTCTGACCTGAAGCGGTAAGAAGCTCGTTTTTGAGTTCGTTTGCGAGTTCTTCTACATCTATAGAAGCGAGCAATTCCTTTATCGCCTCTGCTCCCATTCCGACTCTGAACTCGTTTTCGTAAAGCTCACGATACTCTGCATACTGTCTTTCAGAAAGAACCATACCCTTTGTAAGGGGTGTGCTTCCTGCGTCGAGTACGACGTTTTCAGCAAAGTAAAGAACCTGCTCCAGCTGCTTGGGTGACATATCGAGTACGAGAGCCATTCTTGAGGGAATAGCCTTGAAATACCAAATGTGAGATACGGGGCAAGCAAGCTCGATGTGTCCCATTCTTTCACGGCGAACCTTCTTCGTAGTTACGTCTACGCCGCACTTCTCGCATTTGTGTACTTCCTTGCTGTGTGAATTTTTATACTTGCCGCAAGCACAAGCACCGTCTTTTGTAGGACCAAAAATGCGTTCGCAGAACAGACCTCCCACTTCGGGCTTGAGTGTTCTGTAGTTGATGGTCTCGGGCTTTGTGACCTCACCGTATGACCATTCTTTTATCATTTCCGGAGAAGCAAGACCTATTTTTATAGAACTGAATTCTCTTTCCATATTGCCGTCTCCTCTCATATCATATCTTCGGCTTCATCTGCGAAGTCGTCATCATCTGACATATCATCTTCAAAGGAATCATCGAAAAACTCCTCATCGATCTCGCCGTCACTGTTTTCAACGAGGAAGGAATCTTTCAGTTCGTCATTATCCTTTACATGGTCGCCCAAGACCTCATCGATCGCAGACATATCGACCTTATCTGTGTAAGACGAATTATCCTCATCGTTGCAAAGCTCGGAAAGCTCGATCTCCTGTCCTTCTTTGTCAAGAACACGTACATCAAGTGCAAGTGACTGCAATTCCTTGACCAGAACCTTAAATGATTCGGGAACTCCGGGAGTAGGAATATTCTGTCCCTTTATGATCGCCTCATAAGCTCTGCGGCGTCCTGTGATATCGTCACTCTTAACGGTAAGGATCTCCTGAAGCGTGTACGCAGCACCGTATGCCTCGAGAGCCCATACTTCCATTTCTCCGAAACGCTGACCGCCGAACTGTGCTTTACCACCGAGAGGCTGCTGTGTAACGAGAGAGTAAGGACCGTTCGAACGTGCGTGGATCTTATCATCGACCAGGTGGTGAAGCTTGAGATAGTACATGATTCCGACGGTAACGGGGTTGTCGAAAGGCTCACCCGTTCTGCCATCGTAAAGCACTGTCTTGCCGTCAACGACCTTGTAACGCTTTTCCGCCGCAAGAGCTGCGATGAATTCCTCATCCTGTCTCTGCTCGGCAGTAAGCTTGATGAGTGATTTCTTGCCGTTTTCGTCTGTTATTTCTTCATAAACATCCTTGTTGCTTACGTTTTCATTCTTGAATACGTCACGCCACAAGCCTGCTTCTATCAAAGAATCTGTTATATCGTTTTCGTTTGCACCGTCAAACACGGGAGTCATGATCTTCCAACCGAGCTTTCTTGCCGCAATTCCGAGGTGAACCTCAAGAACCTGTCCGATGTTCATACGTGAAGGAACGCCCAGAGGGTTAAGCACGATGTCAAGAGGAGTTCCGTCGGGAAGGAAGGGCATATCCTCGGGGGGAAGTATTCTTGAAACGACGCCCTTGTTACCGTGACGTCCCGCCATCTTGTCTCCTACCGAGATCTTACGCTTCTGAGCGATGTAAACACGTACTCTTTTGTTTACGTCAGCAGGCAGATCATCTCCTGCTTCGTGAGAGAATACTCTTACATCGACAACGATTCCTGCTTCACCGTTCTTTACACGCAAAGAGGTATCTCTTACTTCACGAGCCTTTTCACCGAAGATCGCACGCAAAAGTCTTTCCTCGGCGGTAAGCTCTGTCTCTCCCTTGGGAGTGACCTTACCTACAAGGATATCTCCGACTCTGACTTCTGTTCCCTTCTTTACGATACCGTCTGCATTAAGATCCTTGAGAGCATCGTCACCAACGTTGGTGATCTCTCTTGTGATCTCCTCCGGTCCGAGCTTTGTGTTTCTCGCCTCGAGTGTATATTCTTCTATATGGAGAGAGGTGTAAACGTCTTCACGAACGAGCTTTTCATTAAGAAGAACTGCGTCCTCGTAGTTGTAACCTTCCCATGTCATAAATCCGATAAGAGCGTTCTTTCCAAGCGAGATCTCACCGTTGCTGGTTGCAGGACCGTCGGCAATTACCTGACCTGCCTCGATCTGTTCGCCACGTCTTACGATGGGACGCTGATTGATACATGTTCCCTGGTTGGTTCTCTTGAACTTGATAAGGTTGTATACATCCTTGTGTCCGTCCTCGCATACAACGACGACGCACGAAGCATCTGCACGCTCAACATATCCTGCGTTCTTTGCAACAACGACTACGCCCGAGTCAACAGCAGCCTTATATTCGATACCTGTTCCGACGATAGGACTGTCAGTAACCATAAGCGGTACTGCCTGCTTCTGCATGTTCGATCCCATAAGTGCACGGGAGTTGTCATCGTTTTCAAGGAACGGGATCATAGCTGTTGAAACAGATACGACCATCTTAGGAGAAACGTCCATATAATCGACCTTAGATGATTCGACCTCAACGATCTCAGCCTTGTCACGTGCGGTTACACGCTTGTTGATGAAACGTCCCTCGTCGTCAAGAGGCTCGTTTGCCTGTGCGACGATGAAGTTATCCTCAACATCGGCGGTCATATATTCGATCTCATCGGTAACGATACCTGTCGCCTTGTCTACCTTACGGTAAGGGGTCTCGATAAATCCGTAATCGTTGATCCTTGCGTATGTTGCAAGATAAGAGATAAGACCGATGTTAGGACCTTCGGGAGTCTCGATAGGACACATTCTTCCGTAGTGAGTATAGTGAACGTCACGGACATCGAAGGATGCACGGTCACGTGAAAGACCTCCGGGACCGAGAGCGGACAAACGGCGTTTGTGAGTCAGCTCTGCCAAGGGGTTGTTCTGATCCATGAACTGCGAAAGCTGTGATGAGCCGAAGAACTCACGGATAACTGTTGTTACGGGGCGTACATTTACCAGCGACAAAGCTGTGATCTTGTCGTTGTCCTGAGTCGTGGACATACGCTCCTTGATGATTTTATCCATTCTTGTAAAGCCGATACGGAGCTGGTTCTGGAGCTGTTCTCCTACAGAACGGATGCGGCGGTTGCCCAAATGGTCGATATCGTCAAGTGTACCTACATCGTTCATAAGGCAAAGGAGATAGTTTACAGAAGCAAAAATATCGTCCTTTGTTATGTGTCTGGGGCAAAGCTCGGCAATTCTTTCCTTTGCCATAGCCTTGATAGTATCCATATCTCCGCCGCTGGCCTCGAGGATCTCTGCCATTACGGGGATCCTTGCCTTTTCGCTAACTCCGCAATCCTTGAGGTCGAAGCCGAATACATATTCGGGCTCAAGGGTATTGTTTGAAAGAACTCTTACAACTCTGCCGTTGTCGAGCTCGATCTTTGCGGAATTTACACCTGCGTGTTCGATTTCAAGAGCCTTGTCATAGGTAACAACAACGCCTGCTTCGCAGACAACCTCGCCTGTCAGGGGGCTTACTGCCGCCTCTGCAAGTCTGTGTCCTACCAAACGTGACGAGATAGCAACCTTCTTGTCGTACTTATAACGTCCGACGGGCTGGATATCGTAACGCTTTGCGTCAAAGAAATAGTTGTTGATAAGTGTCTGAGCCGACTCAACGAGAGGAGGCTCGCCGGGACGGAGCTTCTTATATATCTCTTTGAGTGCCTCGACATTGAGTGTCGAGTTGTTCATTGCGGCAAGATTCTCGGTCTCGTCCTTGTCGAATGTAACGGTAAGTGCTTCGTCCTCACCAACAAGGTCATATATATCTTCTCTCGACTCGACTCCGAGAGCACGGATAAGCATAGTGATCGGCACTTTACGTGTCTTGTCTATGCGGACATAGATAACTCCGTTAATGTCTGTCTCGTATTCGAGCCATGCACCACGGTACGGGATTATCTGTGCGGAGTATGTTCTCTTTCCGGTCTTATCTATCGCCGAATCATAGTACATTCCGGGCGAACGTACGAGCTGAGATACGATAACTCTCTCTGCACCGTTGATAACGAATGTACCGTTGTCTGTCATAAGCGGGAAGTCGCCGACATGAATATCGGAATCCTTTACCTCGCCTGTCAGTTTGTTGGTAAGTCTGACCTTTATTCTAAGGGGTGCGGCATAGTTAGCGTCACGCTCTTTGCACTCCTCCACAGAGTATCTCGGTGTAGAATCGAGGGTGTAGGAAATAAACTCGATTGAAAGATTACCTGTAAAATCGGTAATGGGCGACACTTCACGCAACACCTCTGCGAGACCTTCATTCAAGAACCACTTGAACGACTTTGTCTGGATCTCGACAAGATTCGGCAGTTCGAGAGCCGTGCGTGTCTTTGAGAAGCTCATTCTGACGTTCTTACCAAGCTTTTGCTCTCTGACATTGACCATTAATTAAATCACTCCATTCAACTTTTTAATCATACTGCACAATGTGCAATATGCCCAAGGTCGTTTCGTTTGTTTTTTTCGGATTATATATATAATAATCAGTAAAAAAACCGTCGTTTGCGTCACTTTTCCATAACACAAGCGATTATAATGCAGTTTAATATTATATCATCTGTGGACATGGCTGTCAAGGGCTTTTTTCGAATTTTTTTGTTTTTTTACACAATATGGAAAAATGGGTTTTGTAACAAAGATAAATTTATTTGTTTTTTTTCAAAAAAACTATTGCATTTTGGGAAAACTTGTGGTATCATATGCAAATGTACAGACTATTTTCTACGGTTGCACCCTCTCAGGCAGCCGTACAAGATTGATTATCAAAATTTAAAGGGAGGTGAATGATTTGCCGAACATCAAATCAGCAAAAAAACGTGTTCTCGTTACAGAGACAAAAACTCTCCGCAACAAAGTCTACAAGACACAGCTCAAGAATCTCATTAAGAAGTTCGACGCTGCTGTTGCAGAAGGAAACAAGGACAACGCTGTCGCTGCATTCAAGGCAGTAACAAAGAAGGTTGACCAGGTAGCAGCTCGCAATATTATCCACAAGAACGCTGCAGCACACAAAAAGAGCCAGTTTGCAAAGAAACTCGCTTCAATGTAATTATTGAGCAAAGAGTTAAAATAACGAGGCAACAGTTCCGAATACCACGGAAGCCTGTTGCCTCGTTATTTTTATATTTTGAATAGTTTTTATTTTGTTTCTCTGATCTCCGTTCTCTCCCCCGTTCCTAAAAATGCACGTAGCATTATGGCTGCGGCAGGTCCTATGAATGTGCCTGCAAGTCCGAAAAGCTTCAGCGATATATAGACAGAGGCGAGCATCAAAACAGGGTGAACGCCGAGGCTCTTGCCTATCAATTTCGGTTCTGCCAGCTGTCGAATGATCATCATTATACCGTAAAGGATCATAAGTCCCACCGCTATCTTAACATTTCCCGAAAGCAAGCTCACCGCCGCCCAAGGTATCAGTGCCGTGCCTACGCCCAAAACGGGGAGCAGATCGAGCACCGCCAACAATATCGCAAACAAAAGTGCATAATCTATGCCGATAACTATAAATCCTATAAACAGCTCCGCCGCAGTCATCAAAAACAGAAGCAGATATGCCCGAAGATATTTTGAAATATAATTTTTTATTTTCGGTTTGCGTGATCTATATAACGACAGGAGCTTCTTCGGGCATACCGACGCAACGCCCGAGCGTATCCCCTCGTGGTCAACGCTGAAATAAAACGATGAGATCACGACCGCCGCAATAAACAAAAAGAATGACGGTGCCGCTCCGAAGAGCCATGCCGCAAACGACGGAAGCCTTGAAGCAAGCGAAGAGATCGCATCGGATATTGATGATGATATACTCTCATTTATATTTTCCTTGAGCGACGCAAGCCTCTCGCCCTCAAAAAATCCGCCTATCAAGGGTATCTTGCTCAGTGCTTCTTCGACCTTTAAGATGAGGCTTCCTACTATCTCATTCAAATTATCTCCACCGCTGTCATTTCCGATACGTTCTACCAGTTTTTGTACCTCAAACATCAGCCTGCTTATCCCCAATATCAAAGCAGACAGTATACCTGCTATAATCAAAATTATAAGCAGTATCGCCCAAAACTTTTTTGAGATCTTTTTGTTGCATTTCGATTCGAGCTTGCATGACAGCGGAACGACGGCAAGACTGACAGCCCAACCTATTATAAAAGGAAGCACAAGTCCAAGTACGTACTTTAAAACGAGATACAACACTCCCACAGCCGCCACGGTGCACACTATGACCGCCATATATTTCTGCCAATCTATTTCGGTTCTCATCGCCATACACCGCCTTTCTCCTACATATAATAATATTATTTGAAAAGGCGAAAATAATACAATGGCTTGTTTTTTTGCAAAAATTCTTATCTTGCCGAAAAAGATTTTGTCTTTCTTTGGGAAATCCGATTGACAGAAACGGGCTTTTTTGTTATCATTATCGAAGTTAACCAAAACAAAGGAGATTAAAATATGAGATCATATAAAATACTCGCACTCGTCACGGCACTTGTTCTGATCATGACAATTCTCTGCTCCTGCGGAGTACAAACGAGCGATACAGTAAAGATTTCGGTACGTGACTACGGTGATATAATCATTCAGCTTCGTCCCGACGTTGCCCCCATAACAGTCGAAAACTTCAAAAAGCTCGTTTCACGAGGCTTTTATAACGGTCTGACATTTCACCGTGTAGTCAAAGATTTCATGATCCAAGGTGGCGATCCTCAAGGTACGGGATTAGGCTCTTCTGACGAAAAAATAAAGGGAGAATTTTCCGCAAACGGTGTCAACAACACACTGTCGCACACCAAAGGAGTTATTTCGATGGCACGTGGCAGTTATAATTTAGATTCGGCATCGTGCCAATTTTTCATAACGAATACCGACGCCACAGGTCTTGACGGACAGTACGCCGCATTTGGTGTCGTTATCGAAGGCATTGAAGTCGTCGATGCGATTTCAGACATATCGATCACACAAAACCCCGTAACAGGAGAATATTCGTATCCCACAACGCCTGTCGTGATCGAATCCATAACATTTGTACATTGATGACACAAAAACGGCCGTCGCTCAAACGACAGCCGTTTTTTATGTTTTTATTTTTCTCTCATAGCCGAGATCTTGTCGGGGTCAGGCGAAACATATGCAGTCCAATTCGTATGATAGATAACAAATCCGGGCTTGGATCTTGGAGGCTTTTTGACGTTTTTGGCAAGTGTGTAATCGACCGCAATATTCGCCCCCGATGCCTTTGAACAGAAAGCCGCTATCTCAGCCGCTTGCGTGAAATCCTTTTCCGAGGGCTCGGGCATGCCGTCGCAGACCATAACAACGTGCGAGCCGGGCATATTCTTTACATGAAACCAATAGTCACCCTTTGAAGCGACCGTATGCGTGATATATTCGTTTTGAATATTGTTCTTTCCGCAAAGAACACGGTAGCCACCGACGGTCTTATATACCGCATACGACGGAGCGACAGACTTTTTAGATGAGGTTGAAATTTTCATCTTCGAAGCATAACCCGAACGGTAAAGCTCGTCACGTATTTCAGCAAGATCGGTGGGATTCTCTGCCCTCGAAAGTGCATCAAACACAGTATAAATGTATTCAAGCTCACTCTCACCAAGCTCTATTTGATGAGCAAGCTCGACCTTTGCGGTCTTGCTCTTGTTGTATCTCTTGTAAAATCTCTGTGCATTAGCCGCAGGCGTGAGTCGCTCGTCAAGCTCTATTATGCAGCTGCCGTAGCTTCCGTCCTCGTGCCAATCCTCGTAATCGGTAAGCACCGCCTGCTTCATTCCCTTTTCAAGTGCAAACATATTTGCCGTGATGAGATCGCCGTATTTTTTGTATTCTGCACCCATCTCACATTTTTTCAGTTCGTTTCTTTGAAGGTCGAGCTTTTTAAGTATTCTCGTCTCGGCGTTTGTCAGTAATTTCAAAATATCTCCTGCACGCTGATGCACTCTACGTTCTCTGTCCCGTGTTTCAAAATACAGATCAAGCAGCTCTGACACACTCTCAAAGCTCCGCACCTCAAGCCCCGTGTAATGAGTAAGTGTCATAAAACAATACTCAACGGGAAGCGAGTTCTCATAGACCATTGACGGCTCAAATGTTCTGTTCTTTACCGTATCGACAAAAGCAAAGAATTCCCTCTCCAGATCCGAATAAATACAGTATTTTTTCGGTGTGTCGGTATGCCTTGTCGCACGGAAAACGATCTCACGTGCAGTAGATGATGCGATACCGAGAAAATTCTCACATATAAAGCGGTCGCAAGGCTTATCCTCTGCGGCTCTGCCGTAAACCTCCTCAAATTCCCGACGGCTGACATCCATAGGGTTGAGCTTGTCCTGCTTTGGCGGTAGTTCATACGTCATTCCCGGTAGGATCTGCCTTAATGCACTTGTCGAAAAGTCAACAAGCTTGAGTGACGAAACGACCTTCATAGTACCGCTCTCAGGCTGTCCGTCGGCAAAGATAAGATTGCTGTACTTACCCATTATTTCTGCAATAAGATATTTTTTACACTCAAATCCCATCTCGTCACGTGTTTCAAACCCAAGTATCGCAACACGTTCAAAGCCCGCCTGCTCGACAGATATAAGCTTTGCCCCCTGAAGATGCTTACGGAGCAGCATGCAAAACATGGGAGGATTTTGAGGATTTTCACGTGATGCACGTGTGTATCCTATTCTCGGGTTGTTAGACCCCGCATTTATAAGTATCCTTCTGCCGCCCACGAGCGAGCGTATCTGAATGATTATCTCGTCTTTTTCGGGCTGATAGACCTTCTCTACCCTCGCACCCGATGATTCACGCCGTATCTCATCAATAGCTGCGGCAAGCATTCCCGCATCAAAAGCCATATATAAATCTCCATTCCGCCGCCTACGGCGGCACAAACTCGATGTAGATATATTAGTATACCATCATCTTGATTTTTTTGCAAGATAGTGTTACAATGTATATGTAACATTTACTGATCACAGGGAGGTTGTTAAAATGAGTACAATTATCGGAATAGATGTAGGCGGTAGCACAACTAAAATAGTTGGATTCCGTAAAGACGAAAACGGAAATCCCGAGCTTATAGCACCGCAGTTTGTCCGTGCGACAGACCCGATAACTTCAATATACGGAGCATTCGGCAAATTCACCGCACAAAATGATCTCTCGCTGTCCGATATAAGCAGAGTAATGATAACGGGAGCAGGAGCTTCGCACGTCGGTGATTCGCTGTATTCCCTTGAATGTCACAAGGTTCCCGAATTTTCCTGCATAGGCATTGGCGGACTTTATCTCTCGGAACTTGATGAAGCAATAACGGTAAGCATGGGTACGGGAACTGCTCTTATCCACGCAAAGAACACCGACGGGAAGACCGAGATCGCATACCTCGGCGGAACGGGAGTGGGCGGAGGAACGCTTATCGGACTGACCAAAAAAATACTCGGAGTAGACACGATAGAACATATCGAATCGCTTTGCGAGGGCGGAGACCTCAATAATGTTGACCTCAGGATCCGTGACATCTCAAAGAGTGGCTCATACCCCGGCGTAAACCTCGAGCTTACCGCCGCCAACTTTGGAAAGCTCTCTGACATTGCAAACAAACACGACATAGCACTTGGCATCTGCAATATGGTAGCCGAAACGATCGCCATGATCTCGGTGTTCGCCGCACGTGGATTCAACCTCAAAAACATAGTACTTACAGGCAATCTCACGACTATAAAGCCGATACAGAAGGTCTTCCGCAATCTCGATAGCTTTGGCGTAAACTTCATAATCCCCGAGGGAGCTCAGTTTGGAACGGTAATAGGTGCCGCTCTGTATGAAGAAAACTAAAGATCCCCATAGTTTCTCTGATAATTTTTATCACTTGTGAAAAACAGGCGATTTTGGATATCAAATTACCGAGATCGCTTGTTTTTATGTATTTTTTTGTTTATGTATCGATAATTACCGCATTTTTTGAGTGAAATATATTGACATGAAATTTTTACGGTGATATAATACTTTTAATTGTTTACTCATAATATTCATTCTTTTTTATTAAATGAAAGGCTTTCTATATATGAAATGGACATCTCTTAACGACCTGCGTGAGAAATATCTTTCTTTCTTCGAATCGAAAGGCCATCTCCGTCTGCCGTCGTTCCCTCTCGTACCGATAAACGATAAGTCACTTCTTCTTATAAACTCGGGTATGGCTCCTATGAAAAAGTATTTCACAGGGGAAGAAGAACCGCCGAGACACAGAGTCACGACCTGCCAAAAGTGCATACGTACACCCGACCTTGAGCGTGTCGGACATACCGCACGTCACGGCACTTTCTTTGAAATGCTCGGAAACTTCTCTTTCGGAGATTATTTCAAAAACGAGGCTATTCCGTGGGCATGGGAGTTCCTTACAAAGACTCTCGAGATCCCGGAGGATAAGCTTTGGCCCTCTATTTACGAAAATGACGAAGAGGCTTTTGAGCTTTGGAACAAGGTCGTAGGAGTTCCCGCCGAGCGTATCACAAGACTCGGCAAAGCCGATAACTTCTGGGAGCATGGCACAGGTCCCTGCGGTCCCTGCTCCGAGATATACTTTGACAGAGGTGAAAAATACGGTTGCGGAAACCCCAATTGCCGCCCCGGCTGCGACTGCGACAGATATATGGAGATCTGGAACAACGTATTTTCACAGTTCAACAGCGACGGAAACGGAAATTACACCGAGCTGGCAACAAAGAACATTGATACAGGAATGGGTCTTGAACGTCTCGCTTGCGTAATGCAGGGCGTTGATAATATGTTCGAGGTCGACAGTGTTCGCAAGATCCTCGATACCGTATGCTCTATTGCAAATAAAGAATACGGCAAGGACGCAAAAGACGATATATCTATCCGTGTTATCACAGACCATATAAAGAGTGCGATGTTTATGATATGCGACGGAGTAATTCCCTCAAACGAGGGCAGAGGCTACGTGCTTCGCAGGATCATACGCCGTGCTTGCCGTCACGGAAAGCTCCTTGGCATCGACCGTGAGTTTCTGCCCGAGCTTTGCGTAGTTGCTATCGGTGAGAGCGTAGATGCTTACGTTGAGCTTGGTGAGAAAAAGGATTATATACTCAAGGTCATCGAGATCGAGGAGGACCGTTTCAATTCAACGATCGATGCAGGTCTTTCGATACTCAACAAGATCACCGATGATTGCATTGCGTCAAACAGCACTGTGATCTCGGGTGAAGACACCTTCAAGCTTTACGACACCTTCGGTTTCCCCGTTGACCTGACAAAGGAGATCGCCGCAGAAAAAGGACTTAGTGTTGACGAAGCAACCTTTGCGGAGCTTATGAAGTCTCAAAAGGAACGTGCCCGTCAGGCAAGAGCAAACATCAGCGGTTGGAGCAATGCTACAGGAAGTCTGCTTTCGGATATGCCCAAGACCTCGTTTGAGGGATACACCGAAGCTGCCTGTGAGGCAAAGATCATCGGAATCATTGCCGACGATATGTCTGTAAATGAGATAAGCGAGGGCGAATGCTCTGTTATTCTCGACACAACTCCCTTCTACGGTGAAAGCGGAGGTCAGGTCGGAGACAGCGGACTTATTACAAAAGACGGTGCTGTCCTCACTGTGACCGATACCAAAAAGACAGACGGCGTTTATGTTCATATATGTACGGTTTCGAACGGAATATTCAAAGTAGGCGATACTGTCCGTGCAGAGATCGACACCGAACGCCGTGAAGCTATACGCCGTAACCACTCCTCCTGCCATCTGCTCCAGTCGGCACTTCGCCGTGTACTCGGAAACCACGTAGAGCAGGCGGGTTCATACGTTGACGGTGACAAGATGAGATTCGACTTTACACACTTCTCTGCCATGACCGCAGATGAGCTTGCTGAGGTTGAAGCTATCGTAAACAAGGAGATCTTGACAGGAATTGAGGTCGACACCCGTGAAATGCCTATTGATGAGGCAAAGAAACTCGGTGCTATGGCTCTGTTCGGAGAAAAATACGGCAAGATCGTACGTGTCGTCAGAATGGGCGACTTCTCAACAGAATTCTGCGGAGGAACTCACGTTGATAACACCGCTCGTATAGGTCTGTTCAAAATCATCTCCGAAACATCTGTTGCCGCAGGCGTTCGCCGTATCGAAGCAGTTACCGGTCTCGGTATACTCGCTCTCATTGCAGAAAAGGAAAGCCTTATCAACTCTACAGCGGCAGAGCTTAAATCTGCAAACGCTTCGGAGATAGCAAAGCGTGCCGCACAGCTTCAGGGTGAGCTTCGTGCCGCAAAGCGTGAAATAGATTCTCTTAATTCTGGAATTGCCGCATCGAAAATCGGTGAGATAGTAAATAATGCCGTCGATGTAAAGGGCGTAAAGCTTGCGACCGCTGAATTTGACGGAATGCAGCTCGATGTAGCACGCAGTCTCGCAGATGAGATCAAGGCAAACCACAGCAACACCGTTGCAATTCTCGCCATAACGAGCGAAGGAAAGCTCAACTTCATCGCCGTAGCAGGTAAAGATGCAGTTGCGGCAGGCGTTCACGCAGGTAAGCTCGTAGGTGCTGTAAGTGCGGTCACAGGCGGCAAGGGCGGTGGACGTCCCGACAGTGCTATGGCAGGCGGACGTGATGCGTCAAAAACTGCCGAGGCTCTCTCGATCGCAGCAGATACCGTCAGCGGTATGATAAAATAAGTCAATTTGCCAAAGCGAATTGCAATATTGCACGATTGTGCATGACCTTATCACGTAATCTTTTCAAACAATTTTGTTAAGATATAAAAAACTTTATGGAGGAAATCCAAAAATGAAAAAAGTAGTATCCCTTATTCTCGCAGTATTGATGCTCGCAGCTCTCTGCGTATCATTCGCATCATGCGGAGGAAGCAACCAGAAGTATACCATCGGTATCTGCCAGCTCGTAACACATGACGCTCTTGATGCCGCAACACAGGGCTTCAAGGATGCAGTTGAAAAAGGTCTCGGTAAAGACAATGTAGAGTTCATTTTCCAGAACGCAGCCAACGACTCCAACACCTGCACAACCATTGTAGCAAGCTTTGTTTCAAAGGATGTTGACCTTATAATGGCAAATGCTACTCCAGCTCTTCAGGCAGCTTATAACGCAACAGACAAAATCCCGATCCTCGGAACTTCTATCACAGAGTACGGTGTTGCTCTTGGACTTGATAACTTCAACGGCACAGTAGGCTCGAACGTTTCGGGAACATCTGACCTCGCCCCCCTTACAGAACAGGCAGACGCTCTCATCGAGCTCTTCCCCGAGGCAAAGAATGTCGGTCTTCTTTACTGCTCTGCAGAACCTAACTCCGAATATCAGGTAAAGGTTATCGAAGAGTATCTCGCAACTAAGAACATTACCACTGCAAGATTCTCTTTCTCTGACTCAAACGATGTACGCACAGTTACTGAAAATGCCGCTTCTCAAAGCGACGTTATCTATATCCCCACCGACAACACCGCCGCTTCTTGCACAGAAGTGATCGATAGTGTTATCCGTCAGAAGAATGTTCCCGTATTTGCAGGCGAATCAGGTATCTGCTCGGGCTGTGGCGTTGCAACACTTTCAATCGACTACTATGATCTCGGTTACAAGACCGGTGAGATGGCTGTTGAGATCCTCAAGAACGGCAAGGACATCAGAACAATGGCTATCGAATACGCTCCCGCTACAAAGAAGTACAACGCAGAGATGTGCGAATATTTCAACATCACCGTTCCCGAAGGCTACGTAGCACTCGGAGAATGATCCTGTTTTTCTAAACAAAAACGATCGGGTTTTCAGTTTTTAAATCTTCGTAAATCCGAACGAGCATATTAAGCGGTCTCCCGAAAGGGAGGCCGCCGCAAATTCCCATAAAACGAAAGGATTGGTCAAAACAATGAATTTTATCCTCGGTATGTTAGGTTCTATGCCCGGTGCGATATCTCAAGGTCTTGTATGGGGACTTATGGCGATCGGCGTGTACATCACATTTAAAATACTCGACATAGCCGACCTGACAGTAGATGGCTCTATATGTACGGGTGCTGCTGTCTGTGCAGTTCTCACAATAAACGGAGTTCCGGTCGGTCTAAGTATGTGCTGTGCCTTTTTGGCAGGAATGCTCACAGGAATCGTTACAGGACTCTTTCACACTAAGCTCGGAATTCCTCCCATACTTTCGGGTATACTTACACAGTTGATTCTTTGGTCTGTCAACCTTAAAATAATGGGAAAAGCCAACGTGTCGGTCTCTTCAAGAACCTATGAAGTACTCCTCTCATCAATGGACAATACATGGGCAATTATTATTCTGGCAATATTCGGAATAGCATTAATTGTGGCACTTTATTGGTTCTTCGGAACAGAATTCGGTTGCTCACTCCGTTCGACCGGTTGTAATCTCGCAATGAGCCGTGCACAGGGTATCAACACAAACTACACGACCGTAGTAGGACTTGCTCTTTCAAACGGTATCGTTGCCCTGTCGGGTGCTCTTTTGGCACAGTATCAGGGATTTGCCGACATAAACATGGGACGTGGTGCGATCGTTATCGGTCTTGCGGCTGTAATCATAGGAGAGGCTGTGTTCTCGTTTGCGAAAAACTTTGCTCTCCGTTTGCTCGGTGTTTTGGTCGGAGGAATCATTTATTACGTAGTGTATCAGGTAGTTATATACCTCGGACTCGATACTGACCTGCTCAAGATGCTCTCTGCTCTTGTAGTAGGACTCTTCCTCGGAATACCCTATCTCAAAAAACGTTATTTAAGAAGACCTAAGAGGAAAGGAGTTAAGACAAATGCTGGTAATTGAAAACGCATATAAAACATTCAACCCCGGAACGGTAAATGCAAAGACGGCACTCAACGGTCTTAATCTTACCCTCAGAGAAGGTGACTTTGTTACCGTAATAGGCGGGAACGGAGCAGGTAAAAGTACAATGCTCAATGCTATCTGCGGAACGTGGCCTCTTGACAGCGGACGTATTTTGATAGACGGTGACGATGTGACCAATATGCCTGAGTACCAAAGGGCAAAATATCTCGGAAGAGTTTTCCAGGATCCTATGATGGGAACTGCCGCAGATATGGAGATCGCCGAAAACCTCGCACTCGCAAAACGCAGAGGAAAACACAGAACGCTCAAATGGGGCATTTCTAAAGAAGAGCGTATAGAATACAAGAACCTTCTGAAGATACTCGACCTCGGACTTGAGGACAGAATGTCAAGCAAGGTCGGTCTGCTTTCGGGAGGTCAGAGACAAGCAGTTACACTGCTTATGGCGGCATCGCTTCAAAGTCCTAAGCTTTTGCTCCTTGATGAGCATACCGCCGCACTTGACCCCAAGACTGCGGCAAAGGTTCTCGATATAACAGATAAGATAGTCGAATCAAACCACCTTACAACACTTATGATAACTCATAATATGCGTGATGCGATCGCACACGGAAACAGACTTATCATGATGCACGACGGTCATGTCGTTATCGACGTAAGCGGCGAGGAAAAGAAAAATCTTACCGTTGAATCTCTTATTGAAATGTTCAATACAGTCAGCGGACGTGAATTTTCAAACGACCGCACACTTCTTTCTTAAAAAGCAAAAAAAGCGTACCGTTTTCGACGGTACGCTTTTTTATATTCCTTCCCCGCCGTCTGTTATGCTATCTCTGTTTACACCAAGTCGAAGTTTGTCGCATAAGATATAAACAGGTGCATTATGCACCTATGTAATATTTTATACAAGATATTTACACCGACAATTTTGATAAGAAGGAGATTTTATGTACACAGACAACAACGATATTCGCACACCACGTGAACGTATCGACGGTGATTTTTTGAGACGTATGCTTGAATCCTCATACGGACACTCACATGCGGTAGCGGCACAGGTAAATGACACCGTATGTTGTGAGAGAGGCAATTACGGGCTGACCGATTATCCCTTGGCGATGGTCTATGCACCTGTACAGCAATGGAGAAAATTATATGACAACGATACCGCACTGTGTCGAGGAACGCTCTTCAAAGAGTTAGATCTGCCCTTCCTCGCATCAGACGGAAGTCGCATGGGAGGAGGTTGCTGCCGTGGCTGATAACAACAGATACAACAGACGTCAGATGCAAAGCTCCTGCGGATGCGGAGATTGCAAAACTGCCATGAACCGACTCAGAGCAGTCGATTTTGCTCTGACCGAAACGGTTCTTTATTTGGACGCTTATCCGAATTGCAAGGAAGCACTTGAATTCTACTGCCAATTAAAAGAACAGCGTGAAAAATTACTTGCGGCTTATGAAGGCAACTGCGGCCCCATTACTGCCCTCGGAAACGAGAGTGACACATGGGAATGGGTATGTAACCCATGGCCTTGGGAAGCCGACGCTAACTGAGTAAGGAGGAAAGCGATATGTGGATATATGAGAAAAAGCTTGAACACCCCGTAAAGATCAAAAACCCCAATCCGAAGCTGGCAATGGCGATAATAAGCCAGCTCGGAGGTCCCGACGGTGAAATCGGTGCATCAATGAGATATCTTCATCAAAGATACGCTATGCCCTACGGCGAGGTCAGAGGAATCCTGACAGACGTGGGAACAGAAGAACTCGCCCACCTTGAGATGGTTGCAGCTATCGTCTATCAGCTGACAAGAAATCTCAAGGAGGAAGAAATTGCAAACAGCCCATTTGCAAACTACTTTGTGGACCACACAACAGGAATTTATCCGATCGCCGCATCGGGAGTTCCCTATGACATGAAATATGTCGGCGTAAAGGGCGACCCCATAACCGACCTCAACGAAAGCTTGGCAGCAGAACAAAAGGCAAGAACGACTTACGACAATATTCTTCGTCTCACCGATGACCCCGACGTCCGTGACCCGATAAAATTCCTGCGTGCAAGAGAAATAGTGCATTACCAACGCTTCGGCGAACGAGTACAATCAAGGTGGAATGGATGCGGAGCTGCTGAC
>JAFPCR010000078.1 GCA_017390195.1 Clostridia bacterium
ACCCTTACAAACAAAAAAAGGGGAAAAACTTCCCCCTTTAGTTAAAAAATATTTTTCAAGAGTTTTTGAAAGGTTTTAGGAAAACTTTTCCTAAAAAGTTTCCCTAACGCATCCCTAACGCATCCCACGCATCCTTACTGAGCAGCGTCTACGATAGCTGTAAATTTTTTTGCTACGAGCGAAGCACCGCCGATAAGACCACCGTCAACGTTGGTTTTTGCGAGAAGGTCAGCGGCATTTGCGTCGTTCATTGAACCGCCGTACTGGATAGTGAGAGCTTCAGCGGCATCGTTGCCGTACATAGAAGCGACAACACGGCGAATAGAAGCACAAGTTTCCTCAGCCTGTTCGGGAGTAGCGGTAAGACCTGTACCGATAGCCCAAACGGGTTCGTAAGCGATGATTACTCTCTTGAGTTCTTCAGCACTAACGCCTGCGAGGTCGAGCTTTGTCTGCATAGCAACAACCTCATCGGTGATACCTGCAAGTCTCTGTTCCTTAACTTCGCCGAGGCAGAGGATAACGGTCATGCCTGCTGCGAGAGCGGCTTTTGTACGAAGGTTTACGGTTTCGTCTGTTTCACCGAAATACTGACGGCGTTCGCTGTGACCGATTATTACGTATTCAACGCCGATAGCCTTGAGCATTTCAGCGGAGACCTCTCCGGTGTAAGCACCGTTGGGGGCGAAGTGAACGTTTTCCGCACCGATCTTAATGTTAGAGCCCTGAGCGGCAGCCTGAGCGGCAGCGATGGTAACATAAGGAGCACAGAAGATAATGTCGCAATTGTCCTTACCTGCAACCATAGGCTTCAATTCATTGATAAAAGCGGTTGCCTGATCGGGAGTGAAGTTCATTTTCCAGTTACCTGCGATAACTGTACGTCTTTTTGCTGTATTCATGGATATATCCGTCCTTTAATACTCTAAAAATAATTACTCTTTGTCCATAAGGCAAGCGATTCCGGGAAGCTCGAGACCTTCGAGGAATTCAAGGGAAGCACCGCCACCTGTAGAGATGTGAGTCATCTTATCAGCGAAGCCGAGCTTCTCGATAGCAGCAGCACTGTCGCCGCCGCCGATAATGGAGATAGCACCGCTTTCAGCAACAGCAGTAGCAACTGCTTCTGTTCCTGCAGCGAAGTTCTTCCACTCGGAAACGCCCATAGGACCGTTCCATACAACAGTACCGGCACCCTGGATCGACTTTGCGAAGAGTTCACGAGTCTCCGGGCCGATATCAAGACCCATCCAACCGTCGGGAATGGAGTCGGACTTAACGGTCTTGTGTTCTGCGTTTTCGTCATATTCGGTAGCAATTACGTTATCAACGGGGAGAAGGAAGTTTACGCCCTTTTCCTTAGCCTTGAGAACGGTTGCACGAGCAACCTCGATCTTGTCATCCTCGCAGAGAGAAGTACCGATGCTGTTTCCTGCGGCCTTGAAGAATGTATAAGCCATACCGCCGCCCACGATAAGGGTATCAACCTTTTCGAGAAGGTTATTGATGACGCCGATCTTGTCAGAAACCTTTGCACCGCCGAGAATGGCAACGAAAGGACGAACGGGATCAGCGAGAGCCTTGCCCATAACAGAAATTTCTTTCTGAATGAGGTATCCGCATACTGCAGGGAGATAAGCGGCAACGCCTGCTGTAGATGCGTGTGCACGGTGAGCAGTACCGAAAGCGTCGTTTACATAGATCTCAGCGTAGCTTGCGAGTTCTTTTGCAAATTCGGGGTTGTTCTTTTCCTCTCTTGCATCAAAACGAACGTTTTCGATGAGAACAGCCTCACCGGGTTTCATAGCGGCAACCTTAGCCTTTGCGTCGTCGCCTATAATATCTTCAGCGAAAGTAACCTTACCGCCGAGATACTCATTGAGCTTGTCTGCAACGGGCTTGAGAGTGAATTTCTTTTTGTCACCCTTGAGAGCCTTTTCGAGAGCGGCCGCTTTAGCTGCTGCCTGTTCTGCTTCGGGAAGAGCTGCAACTGCTGCCTTTTCCTTCTTGTTCAGACCGAAGCCCTCTGTAAAGATGTTGTGGGGTTTGCCCATATGAGAGCAGAGAATGACCATAGCACCCTGATCGAGCAGGTACTTGATTGTCGGAAGAGCCTCAACGATTCTCTTGTCGCTGGTAATGACTCCGTCCTTGAGCGGAACATTGAAGTCGCAACGGACGAGAACCTTCTTTCCGGCAACAGCAACGTCTTCGATTGTTTTTTTGTTGTAAGTCATTGATGTATGTCCACCTTTCAAAATATTTTCCAACCTATAATATACCACATTGTAAAAAATTTATCAAGATTATTTCGGAATTTTTTGACATTTTACATTTTGTTCATTCGGAAAAACACCGCAGATCGGCATAATATCTGCCGATCTGCGGTGTTTTAGTGCTTATTTAAGCTCGCACGAAAGCTCTTTTTTATAGGATAGCCTTAAACAAATGGGGGTCATAAGGCTGGTTATGATAATGAGGATAACGATAAAGGGCATAATATTTGAAGAAATTATCCCCGTGTCCACACCCTTTTGAGCACAGACCAGAGCGACCTCGGCACGAGCCATCATACCGATACCGACACGGAATGAGTCACGCAGACCGTATCCGCAGGCTCGGGCGGCAAGACCGCATCCGAAAAGCTTTCCGAGCATTCCGGCGGCGATAAAGCAGACACCGAGGAGAACGAAGCTTGGATCTATCGTTCCAAGGTTACACGAGATACCGATATTTGCAAAAAATACGGGGGTGAAGATCATGTAGCTTATGATGTCCGAACGGCGTTCGATGTAATCGTGTTCGGGGTTCTTTGACAGGATTATACCCGCAATATAAGCACCCGTGATATCGGCAACTCCGAAGAATTTCTCTCCTGCGTATGCAAAGAAGAAGCAAACGGCAAGGCTGAGGATCGGGATCATTCTATGGTGGAAAAATTTCTTTTCGATCTTGTTGAAGATAAATCTCACGACGATACCGAACAGAATTGCGGCGACGAAGAAGAGTATTGTCTTGATTATGACGGCCACGGGGCTTTCGGTAGCAACACCGCCTGCGTTTCCACCGAGAGATATGATAAAGGAAAGCACGATAATGCCGATTATATCGTCAAGAATTGCGGCGGCAACTATGGTGTTGCCTATCTTGCTTGTGAGCTTGTTTATCTCTTTAAGCGTTGCGACGGTGACACTTACCGATGTAGCGGTAAGGATAACTCCGTAGAAGAGATTTTCGGCGAAGTTTTGAGAAAGATTTGCAAAACCGCCGTTGAGCAGAGTTACAACAACAAAACCGAGTCCCATGGGAATTACAACGCCTGCGAGCGTAATGAAAACAGAGGGAACTCCGACAGATTTTATCTGCTTTAAGTCGGTCTCAAGACCCGTGTTGAACATTATAAGAACTACACCGATCTTTGCAAAAAATCCGAGACCCTGTGCGGCAGTCTCCGAAATAACCATGTTGGGCAGGATGAGATTGAAAACGCCGATAAGAAGACCCGTGACGAGCATTCCGACAACAGCGGGGAGCTTCAGCCTCTCACAGAATTTTGTAAGAATTTTTGAAAACAAGAGTATTAATGCCAATGGCAGTAATACCGAATAGTAATCCATTTTGGAAATTCCTCCGATTTGATATTATTTAATACCACAAATTCTAATTTTATCACCCGTACCGCACTTTGTCAATACCTGCCGCACAAAATGAAGTTAACTTTTTTGCTCGAAAGTTGGGCAAAAATGAAAGGGTGAGAGCCAAACGCAAAATGCGTTTGGCTCTCACCTTATTATTATTATTTATAAAGTTCTATTTTTGAGATCGAAAGAAGCGTATCGGGGTATTTTACGCTGATGCGGTTTTCACCTTTGAACAGCTTGATCGCACGTATCTGTGTGATTGTTTCGCCGTTCGTTCCGTTGACCGTCATCGAGGTAGAGTATTTGCCGTTTACATAGAACTGGATCGTGCTTTGTGCGAGAGCCGAAGCGTTTGATACAATTTCTGCCCTTATCGCAAGTCTGTCACCGTCAGCACCGTCATGGTCGTAAATTGCCTCTTGCTCGGGCTTGAGCGATTCGGCAGTGAACACAAGCGACATTTCTCCGATGTGCTTTGAAATATCATCCTCGACCTTTCCGCCACTTGCGACAAAGCGTTCAAATGCGTGGGTCGTCATCAGGTAGCGGCATAGATTTGCGGCGTTACGCTGTATCATTCCACGATTGAGAGAACCGTCAGCAAGCGTGCGGGTGATGTTGTCATTGTCGTTGTCAGAGGCATCGGCAGTTACCATGAAGATGTCGTTTTGTGCCTCGACCATTATCTTCAAGTCCTGCAAGCTTTTGTCGCCTGCTTTCTTGCACCAAGGGTTGTTGAAAGTGCCACTGTTGGTTCTTGCCCACCAGTCGGTCATTACAAATCCACGATATCCCCATTCACCACGCAAGATAGTGGTGTTGAGGTCGTAGTTTGCGGCACTCCAATGTCCGTTTACAGGCGTGTATGCCGTCATGATGGAGACGCAGTTGCCCTCCTTTACCGATATCTCAAACGCTTTGAGGTATATCTCACGCAAGGCACGCTCGGAGATGACCGACATACCGTCGCCACGGCTGACCTCTTGGTTGTTACCGCAGAAATGCTTTATTGTTGCACAAACACCTGCCTCTGCAAGACCACGGCAGATAGCGGCAGATATTTTTCCTGTGAGCAGGGGGTCTTCGGAGAAGTACTCGAAGTTTCTTCCGTTGAGGGGATTGCGGTGAATATTTATTCCCGGACCAAGAATGGTATCTATCTTATAAGCTGCCATCTCGATACCCTCGTATACATACAGCTTTTGAGCAAGAGCCTCATTCCATGTGCAGGCGATGAGCGTACCGTTGGGCATAGCAGTCGCACGTGCACCTGTGTCCATACGGATACCCGAGGGGCCGTCTGTTCCGCAGGCAATCGGGATGCCGAAGCCGAGCAGACGCTCGGTGACACCTCCGAATGCACAGCCTGTACCGCCTGTGACCTTGGGGCTGTTCATTCCTTCGCCACGTGAGATACAAGCCAGATCCTCATCGGTGAACTGAGCAATAAAATCTTCCATACGGCACTTGCCGTTCTTTACGTCGATGAGCTTGAGTCCCTTATCGCCCGTGTATTCGATCTCGTCGGGGCAGTTAAGAGCGATCCTTGCCTTTAGGTCAACCGTGTTCTGAGGAACGGGTTCTTCACCGATAGAGAAGGTCTCGCCGTTGTAGATCGGACGGATGCGGTTAAATTCGACCACGGGAGCCATAGCCTCACAGCAACGCTCGACGACCTCTGTTTCGTCGATCACAAACGAATACTTTGCTTCGGCAGATGCCGAGTCTGTTCCAACATATATCACATACATTCCTGATTCGAGAACGTAGCAGGATTTATTTCCCGTAAGACCCGAATCGTCGTAAGATGCCATGGATGATATGGGGAAGCTTATCTTCAAGGTTTCGGTCTCACCGGGAGCGAGAAGAGAAGTCTTTGCAAATCCTGCAAGAGCCTTTTGGGGCTTTCCGAGCTTGCCCTGAGGTGCTCCGTAGTACACCTGAACGACCTCTTTTCCCGAAAAGCTTCCCGTGTTCTTGACAGAGACCGAAACGTCAATGTTGGAGCCGTTTTCGGATATGCGGTGATCGCAGACCTCGAATGTGGTGTACGAAAGACCGAAGCCGAAGGGATAGAGGACTTTTTCGGGGGCAAATGTCGAGAAGTAGCGGTATCCGACATAAATATCCTCGCAATATCTGTTTTCAACTCTGTTTCCGAAATTCTTTGTTGAGGGATAGTCGGATATGTCATAGGCGATAGTATCTGCTAGCTTACCCGACGGTGTTACATTTCCGATAAGCACGTCGGCGAGAGAGTTTCCACCCTCCTGACCGCCCTGCCAAACATAAAGCACGGAAGACGGATCGTACTCGTTTACCCATTTCATATCAATGATATTGCCGACGTTCAGGACAACGATGACCTTTTTGAATGCCGAGCATACCTTTGAGAGCATATCACGCTCACCGTCAGAGAGAAGATAACTGCCCTCTATTGCAGAGTTATCCTTGTCCTCGCCGGCAGTACGTCCGATAATGACAACAGCGACATCGGAGCATGAAGCGGCTTCGCTTACGACGGTCGTGTCAAGGGGCATTTCTTCCTGACACCAAGGCTCGCTTGCCCAGCCCTTTCCTAAGTCAAAGGGATGATCATTTTCCCACTCGGCATAGATGCCTGCGAGCTTTTCGTTAAGAGTCAGCCCTGCGTTTTTAAGACCGTCGAGAATGTTTACGACATAGTCAACGTTGACAAGACCTCCCGAGCCTGTTCCGCTCTTGTAGTAGTGTGATTGAAGACGTCCGAACAGCGAGATCTTTGTGCTTTTTTCAAGCGGCAAAACGCCCCCGTCGTTTTTGAGCATGACGATACCCTCGGCACCGACGGAGCGGACGAGGCTCCAAAATTCTGTTCCTACCGGCTCTTCAGGCAGGTCTCCCAGCTTGTAGCCGAGGACTTCGTTCTTTTCGTATTCCATATATAACCCCCTGTATATAAAACGGTTAAAATTACTGAATTTAGGATAGTATAACATATATTGAAGTGAAATTCAAGATATTTGTATTCTTTTCCCTTAATCGAGTATAAAATGCATTTTGCTGAAACGGGAGCATTTTTACATACATAATTTATAGTGCAATAATAAAAGACAGGATCCGAGTTAAAGCTCGAAATGAGGTTGTATCCTGCTGACACAAATCAAAAATCCGAACCCCACCATCGTGTGATAAGGTTCGGATTTATGTTGCCGACACCCGAGGTTTGGGTGCCGACCCTGTCGGCTGGGTGGAGAGAATAAAAATAAAACCGAACCCCACCATCGTGTGATAAGGTTCGGATTTATGTTGCCGACACCCGAGGTTTGGGTGCCGACCCTGTCGGCTGGTGA
>JAFPCR010000018.1 GCA_017390195.1 Clostridia bacterium
CCCTCGACAGACTAAAAAATCTGTAAAGGAATTGCGGGGGATACATACCAATCTCTGCTAAAACAACAATGGGCTGCGTAAATAACGCAGCCCATTTAATATATTTTATACCTTAGGAAGCTTTGCTTTGTATTTTTCAAGCTCCTCGTCAGTGGGAGTATAGTCACCCATCTGTCCGTTATGGAACTTTTCGTATGCCACCATATCGAAATAGCCCGTTCCGGTAAGACCGAAGAGGATAGTTTTCTCTTCGCCTGTTTCCTTGCACTTCAATGCTTCGTCGATCGCAACACGGATAGCATGCGAGCTTTCCGGTGCAGGGAGGATTCCCTCAACACGTGCAAAATATTCTGCCGCCTCAAAAACATCCGTCTGCTTTACGGATACGGCTTCCATAAGTCCGTCATAATGAAGCTGAGAAAGTGTCGAGTTCATACCGTGGTATCGAAGACCGCCCGAATGGCTTGACGAGGGAATAAAATCACAGCCGAGGGTGTACATTTTGGAAAGCGGGCAGACCTTACCTGTATCACAGAAATCGTATGCGTAAACGCCACGTGTCAAGCTGGGACAGGACACAGGCTCGACCGCAATAAAGCGATAATCTGCCTCTCCACGAATCTTCTCACCCATAAATGGAGCAATAAGTCCGCCGAGGTTAGAGCCACCGCCTGCACAGCCTATGATAATATCGGGCTTTACTCCGTATTTGTCAAGTGCGGTCTTTGCTTCAAGTCCTATAACAGATTGATGAAGCATTACCTGATTCAGCACACTTCCGAGAACATAGCGATAACCCTCGCTCGTCATTGACTTCTCGACCGCCTCGGAGATCGCACAACCGAGACTTCCCGTCGTACCGGGGTGTTCGGCAAGTATCTTTCTTCCGACCTCTGTTTCGGTCGAGGGCGATGGGGTAACAGACGCTCCGTAGACCTTCATGACCTCACGGCGGAACGGCTTCTGCTCATATGAGCATTTTACCATATATACCTTGCAGTCAAGTCCGAAATAGGAGCACGCCATTGAAAGTGCAGTTCCCCACTGCCCTGCTCCCGTCTCGGTGGTAACGCCTTTAAGCCCCTGCTTTTTAGCATAATATGCCTGTGCTATCGCAGAGTTGAGCTTGTGGCTGCCACTCGTGTTGTTTCCCTCAAACTTGTAATAGATCTTTGCAGGCGTGCCGAGCTTTTCTTCAAGACAGTAGGCACGTACAAGAGGCGAGGGACGGTACATTTTATAAAAGCTTCGGATCTCCTCGGGGATCTCGAAATATGCTCGGTTCTCGTCAAGCTCCTGTGCTATAAGCTCATCACAAAATACACCCGAAAGGGCTTCTGCCGTCATAGGCTTGAGCGTTTTGGGATCAAGCAGAGGTGCAGGCTTATTCTTCATATCGGCACGAAGATTGTACCATGCACTCGGCATCTCGCTTTCTTCAAGATAGATTTTATAGGGTATCTTTTCTTTAGACATATTCCCTATCTCCTTTCTCAAATATATATAACAAAAAGCTCCCGTCTCGGATCAAATCGATCTGCCGTGACAGGACTCAAAATATCTTCAACAGTTGAAGTTATTGTATCATTTATTGCCCGTTATGTCAATAGATTATAAGAACTTTTGCCACTATTATTGTAACACCGCTTATAAGCTTTCAAATGGATCTTCTTTTGTATTGACTAAACAACAATAAATATGGTATAATAAACCATATACTGAAAAAAGGAGACGATTCCACAATGAAACTTACCAACCGTGAAATTACAGAACAGATAAGCGGATTGAGCGAGTTGTGCGTAGCCAACAGCACAATTGATCAGAAGCTGTACGACTCGCAACATGTGTTCCGAGGGCTGCGTGACCTACAGGGAAACGGCGTAGTTACGGGACTTACGGAGATCTCCACGGTTACGTCATTTGCAAACGTAAACGGTGAAAAAGTCCCCTGCGATGGAGAGCTCAGATACAGAGGCATCAACATAAACGATATAGTCAACGGATTTTTAAACGAGGACAGATTCGGATTTGAGGAGACGCTTTATCTTTTGCTTTTCGGAAAGCTTCCGACAAAGGAGCAATACAACGAATTCTTCGAGCTTCTCGGAACATACCGTTCACTGCCCACCGACTTTGTCCGTGACGTTATCATGAAAGCACCGAGCAAGGATATCATGAACTCGATCGCACGAAGCGTGCTGACATTGGCTTCATACGACAAAAACGCAAACGACATCTCGATACCGAACGTCCTGCGTCAGTGTATCCGGCTTGCCGCAAATTTCTCGTCGCTGAGCGTGTACGCATATCAGGCATACCGCCACTACGACCTCGGCAAGGGTCTGCATATCCACCGCCCCAAGGCAGAGCTTTCAACTGCCGAGAACCTGCTCAGACTTCTACGTTCAGATAAAAAATTCACTCCTCTCGAAGCAAAGCTCGTTGACCTTGCTCTTGTGCTTCACGCCGAACACGGCGGCGGCAACAACTCGACCTTTACCACACACGTGGTAACTTCATCGGGTACAGACACATATTCATCTGTCGCAGCCTCTCTCTGCTCGCTGAAAGGCCCTAAGCAC
>JAFPCR010000079.1 GCA_017390195.1 Clostridia bacterium
GTAGCACCTGCGATGCAGGGACTTGCCATTGACACGTTGGAGCTTGGCGAGGGCGGTATCGGTGTAGATTTTGATGCCCTGATCTCACTGTTGCTCATAATGACGGTGATATTTGCTGTAAACGGAATGTTGACGCTTTTCCAAAAGCGTGTTGCGGCGAGATTGTCACAAAGTACGGTATGTGCTTTGCGTAACGATCTGTTTAAGAAGATATCGTCACTTCCGATAAAGTATATAGACACTCACCGTCACGGAGACATCATGTCGAGAATGACGAACGACTGTGAGACGGTAGCTAATGCTATCTCCGAAGCTGTTTCGGCACTTATGTCGAGCATATTGACATTTGTTGGCGTGCTTGTCATTATGATCTGTTACAGCTGGTTAATGACACTTGTTGCCTGTATCACGATACCGCTCACTATCCTTGTCTCGACACAGCTTTCAAAGCATATGAGAAAGTATTTTGTACGCCAGCAGACCTTGCTGGGTAAGATGAACGGACAGGTAGAGGAGATGGTGGTGGGATATAAGACGGTAGTTGCATACGGAAAAGAGAACGATGCCGTGTCGGATTTTGAGCAGACAAGCGGGGAGCTTTGCAAGTGTGCTGTTTCGGCAAAGGTCTGGGGTTCTATTATGGGACCTTGCATGAACTTCCTGGGAAATCTGCAATATGTCCTTATTGCCATTTTCGGCGGTTGGCTTGCGATCACGGGCGGGGGTATGACTATCGGCGGTATAATCGCATTGCTGAATTATTCAAAGAAGTTCACACGACCGTTAAACGAGATAGCAAACCAATATTCGATAATACTCACGGCTATTGCTGGAGCTGAGAGAATTTTCGAGGTAATGGACAGTGACGATGAGACAGACCTTGGAACAAACGAATTTGATACCGAAAGTGTCAGGGGTGCGATAGAGTTTGAAAATGTTGACTTTTCGTATATTCCCGAAAAGACCGTACTAAAGAACTTCAATCTTTCGGTCAAGTCGGGACAGAATGTTGCTATCGTTGGTGCAACAGGTTCGGGAAAGACTACTATCGTAAATTTGCTCACAAGATTTTATGAGCTTGATGGCGGAAGAATTACAATAGACGGAATTGATATAACCGAGATCCCTAAAAAAGACCTGCGTAAGATGATAGCGATAGTTTTGCAGGACACGGTACTGTTTTCGGACACTATCCGTTCGAATATAAAATACGGACGGCTCGACGCTGATGACGAAGAAATGAAAAAAGCCGCAAAAGCGGCAAAGGCAGATATGTTTATAGACAGACTGCCCGACGGATACGAAACGGTTCTTGCCGAATCGGGACGCAATCTGAGTCAGGGACAGAGGCAGCTGATCTCGATAGCACGTGCAGTCCTGGCAGACCCGAAGATACTCATTCTCGACGAAGCAACATCAAGCGTCGATACGAGAACCGAGATGCACATTCAGCAGGCTATGGCGGCACTTATGAAGAACAGAACCTCACTCATCATAGCACACAGGCTTTCGACCATCATAGATGCCGACATTATTGTTGTAATCAAAGACGGACACGTTGCCGAGGCGGGAGATCACGGGGAATTGCTTGCACTCGGCGGCGAATACAGCAAGCTATATAAAAATCAGTTTGCGGGGATAGCAACATGACGGAAATTTCATTGGCAGACAAGTTGCGTTTTGAGAGGATCTGTTCCGAGATGCTTTCGGCAGACAGAGAGCGTGATTCTATCGGAATGTATCAGGAGAAGCGACTCCACGCAACGCTGAAAAGATATTTTTGCCCCGATACCGAGCGACACGAACAGAAGATCGGGGCATATACCGCCGATATATTGAGTGACGGAGTAATATATGAGATACAGACGGGAAGCTTTCTGCCCCTGAAAAAGAAGATAGCATATTATCTTGAGAACACCGATCTTCGTATAAACATAGTCTGTCCTCTTGCACACAAAAAATGGGTCTCGTGGCTCGATCCCGAGACGGGGGATATCTCGGCACGCAGACGTTCCCCGAAAAGTCAGAAGGCTCGGGACGCTCTGCCCGAGATATACAGGATATCGGAGCTTATGCCGAACGAAAGGCTTTGTGTTACGGTCATGTTGCTTGAGATCGAGGAATACAGACTTTTGTGCGGCTGGGATAAGAGCAGGAAAAGAGGCTCTTGCAGATATGAACGTATTCCTATCTCGATCATAGGTCAGGACAGCTTTTGCCTGCCGAGCGACCTTGAGACTTTTTTGCCGCCGTCCGACAGCTTTACGGCAGCTGAATTTTCTTCGTTTGTCGGGATAAAAGGGCGTAAAGCATACCACGCACTCTATGCACTCCAAAATATCGGACTCATCTGCGAGGCCAACGAAAAGCGTGGCAGAGCGAGAGTATTTTGCAAGACATATAAAGAATAAAAAGCATGAAGTCATCAACACGCACCAAAACGGCAAAAGTGCCGTCGGGCATATTGCATGGCATTCATGCTTTTTGTATTTAAAACTGTAGATTTTTATGTCAAGGTAAGACCTAAAGTAAATAACCCGTTAAAAGATCGTCTCTGTTTTCCGAAAGCTCTGTCAGTATCTCATACTCGTTGAAGTATTCCTGACGACCTCCGACAAGCTGATAGCGTTCGTGACCTTTTCCCGCAAGCAATATGACATCTCCCGGTTCTGCGATCTTGACAGCATATTCGATAGCTTGTCTTCTGTCTGTGATCGAGACACAGGGGCAGGCATTCTCCCCGAAACCGCTCTTTATGTCATCAATTATCTGCTCGGGCGGTTCGTTGTCGGGGTTGTCCGATGTGAGTATACACAGATCGGAAAGCTCTGAGGCAACTCTGCCCATCTCCTTTCGCCTGATCTGCGTTCTGCCGCCGACCGAGCCGAAAAGGCAGATTATTCTTGTCGGACGGTATTTTCGAAGTGCCAAAAGTGCAGATGCAAGGCTCACGCAGTTATGTGCATAGTCGATAACTGCCGTTACGCCGCCACCGAGAGAAAGGCTTTGGAAGCGTCCGCAGATTTTGATATCTTTTATCGTGTCAGCGATATCACTGTACCTGATGCCGTAGTGGTGGCACACAGCAATTGCCCCGAGTGCATTGTAGATGCTGAATTCATCGGGCATATTGAGTACAAATTCATAATTGGTTTTTCTTATGGTGCATACAAAGGAAGTTCCGAAGGAATCTGCGTTGCGAACGAGTTTTATCGAATCGGGCAGGGCATGAAGCTCGGAGGGGGTATGTATCGAAAAGCCACTCTTTTTGCCACGGAAGCCGTCGAGCATAAAATCGGCGTATTCGTCATCTGCGTTGTAAAAAGCAAAATTTGCACCGTATTCCGCAAACAGTGAGTGCTTGCAGTTCTTGTAATGGTCAAACGAGGGATGCTCATGTTCGCTTATATGGTCGGGCGAAAGATTCGTGTATACGCAGGTATCAAAATTTATACCGTGTATGCGGTTCTGCAAGATCGCCTGAGACGATACCTCCATGACCAGATATTTTACTCCGTCATTTACCATATCACGCATATATTGGTGGAGCAGATAGCTTTCGGGGGTGGTGTTGGGAGTTGACTTGTGTATATTTCCGTATTCGACACCGTTTGAACCTATATACGCCGAGCTACGTCCGTTTTTGCTCAAAATGGCGTGAATGAATTCGGCAGTAGAGGTCTTTCCCTTTGTTCCCGTGATACCGATTATCTTGAGCTTGCTTGACGGATCTCCGAAGAACGTCGAGGAGAGCTTAGCCAAAGCGATCCTTGTGTTGGGAGTATACACGACAGCCGCATCGTCGGGAAGAATAAGGTTCTTTTCGGCAACAAAGGCTCTGCAGCCTCGGTCATATGCCGAGCGAGCGTAGTTGTGTCCGTCAAAGACGCTTCCGCTTATACAGACGAACAGAGAGCCTTCGCCACATTTGCGAGAATCCGATATGATAGATCTTATTTCGGTCTCACCTGAGAGAGGGAAGAAGGCTTCGATTTTTGAAAGAGAGAGTAATTCACCTAATTTCATATATGTAGACAGTTCCTGTTCTTATTTTTTTACGGTTTCCTTCAGACATTCGAATTCTTCACCGAACCCAAACGGAGTTTTGTTGCAGGAAACGATCGAGCTGTATGCAAGGACCTCGAGAGAGTCTGTAATCCTCAGATCAAGCTGACAGACCTTTTTGATGAGTGAAAGCTCGGTACAGCCAAGCACTATGCGTTCACAGCTCTGCTCAAACAGACTTTCGCATACCTGATCGAATCCATCTTTGTCAAAAGCAGCCCCGCTCTTTATGTCCTTGTATATTATATCGGATATAATTTGTTGTTCGTTTCGGTCGGGATATACACATTCGATACCTCGGCGGCCGCATTCAATACCGTAAGCATCGGAGAATACCGTACCCTCGGTCGCAAGCACGCCTACCTTTTTTACATTGAGCGAGGCAAGGTGTTTTGCTGTCTCGCCTACGATGTTTATTATCGGAATGTCAAGCTCCTTTGAAAGTGCATCGTAAAAGCAGTGTGCCGTATTGCAGGGGATCGCTATGAGATCGGCACCGTATTCGGAGAGCTTTTTTGCATCTGTGAGCATCTGTTCAAGGGGACTTTCCTTTGATCTTCCCATAATATATGCCGTGCGGTCGGGAGTCGAGGCACGGCTGCTTATGACCGTGTCTATATGCTCACTGTCGCAAGAAGCCTTTGTGTGAGAGGTGAGCATTTCAAAAAAATACACACCTGCCATAGGGCCAAGTCCGCCTAAGATACCGAGAGTGATATTTTTATTTTTCATAAGACATAGCACTCCTTTCAGTGTGTATTACAAACATAGTTTCAAGCAGTTCCTTGTTTCTTTGGATAAAATCGGAGTATTCCTTTGAGCAGGGAATGAGCCAGAGAATATCCTCCTTGTGCTTTTCGGCAATATCCGAAAGGACAAGGCAGAGCGTTTCGTCATAGGTACATTTTGTCCTCAGACAAGAAGAGGCTTGGCTGAATCTCATTCGCCAATAAAATTTATCCCCGACGGCGACCGACACGCACCGATATCGTTCGAATAGCGAGAGCGAGAGCGAAAACGCCGTTTTCGTTCCTCCGAGAAGCACGGGGGTGAGAAGCTCACTTATTATTTCTAACATAGAAGATCAAATATCCTCGATTCCAACACATATATTTAAGTATATCACTTTTTTGAACAAAAATAAAGGTATATGGGATTTTTTATTAAAATAGTTGAATTGACGGCGGTGCGGTATTATAATTATATATGATTATTTTTATCCGAAAGGGCGGTACTGTTATGAAAAAGGAGAAGATATATAAGTGCTTTTCAAAAATGCCCGTGCTTGAAACGCAGAGATTGGTGTTGAGAAAAATAGAGTTGCGTGATTATGAGGATATGTACGAGTACTCAAAAAACCCATCGGTCACGGAATATCTGCTCTGGTCGCCTCACAAGGACTGTTTTTACACACGTGAGTATATACAGTATATAAATGAAAGATATAAAATAGGCGAGTTCTACGATTGGGCTGTCGAATACCGAGAGAACGGCAAGATGATAGGAACGTGCGGATTTACAAAGTTCGATTTCAATGCAAACAGTGCCGAGATAGGTTATGTACTCAATCCCGAATATCGAGGAAGAGGAATTGCGGCAGAGGCGGTGAGCGAGGTCATACGCTTCGGCTTTGATCGGCTCGGACTCAATCGAATAGAGGCGAGGTTCATGCAGGGAAATCACGCTTCATTCCGTGTTATGCAAAAGTGCAACATGACCTTTGAAGGTTACGCACGTGAGTCGATGCTCGTAAAGGGGGCTTACAGAACGATAGGCTATTGCTCGTTGCTTGCCTCGGAATATCAAAAGGAGCAGAGCAAAATTTTGAAAAGTAAGTCTGTTTGAGCCACTTGTGCGTATAAAAACATATTTCCTTCGCCAAAATATAATTGTCTTGTAAATTTTTTAGAGCCGATAGGCATATCGGAGAAAATATTTTCGGAGGATAATTAAAATATGGCGGATTACGTAAAATCAGGTGTCGATGTTGAAAGCATTAAGGGTACTAAAACGGAACAGAATCTTCATACCGCTCTGAGTGGAGAGTCGCAGGCATATCTGCGTTACAAGTGGTTTGAGGAAAAGGCAAAGGCAGACGGATTTGTAGAAATATCGCAGATATTTGCAGAGACCGCAGGCAACGAAAAGGAACACGCTGAAATATGGTTCAAATATCTCGGCGGTTACAGCTCGACCGAGAAAAATCTCAATACTGCCGCAGGCGGAGAGCATTTCGAGTGGGAGACTATGTATGCGGAGTTTGCACGTGAAGCAAGAGAAGAGGGCTTTGAGACTATCGCATTTCTTTTTGACAAAATAGCATCGATCGAAAAAATGCACGAGGAAAGATTCGTTAAATATCTCAACAAGGTTCGGGACGGCAAGATGTTTACCTCGGAGTCGCCTCAGCCGAGATGGATATGCCTCAACTGCGGATATGTGGTAGAGGGTAAAGAACCGCCGAAGTTTTGCCCTGCCTGCCAACACCCGCAGGGATATTTTAAAGAATATACGGAAAATTAAAAAAGCAAGGGCTGAGCCACTTAACGTGTCCCAGCCCTTTGTTTTTTGAAACATCATACTTTAAGTTCGTTTGCTTGCCTCTTGTTCAAGAGTTTTTGAAAGAGCTTGAGAAAACTTTTTTAAAAAGTTTTCTCATCGCATCCCCCGCATCCTCCGCATCCCCCACATCCTCCGTATCTTCCGTATCCCGTCAATGCGGACTGAAGGAGCTTTACGTGTTGTGCTTCGTCGTTTGCGATATTGCGGAGAATGTCTGCGGCACATTCGGTGGGAGCACATTCCGCTAATTTGAGGTAACGTGCATTTGCCGAGATCTCGTCACGGATCGAGTCGCACAAAAATCTACGCACGCATCCGTTTTGTCTGTGAGAGCAGTCTGCTCCCATATCGGAGTGGTGTGTGTGCAGGGAAGTGTTGAGCGAGGGATTTCCGCCGAGCGAGAAGATAAGCTCGGACAGGGTACGGAAGTGGTGCATCTCAGTTGCGGCTATCTTGCCGAAAAGCTTAGACAGCTCTTCTTCACAGTCGTTGAAAACGACCGAGCCGTAAGTGTATTCGGTTATCGCCGAAATTTCAGATGCAAGATCTGTGTTGAGCATACGGGCAAAAGCTAAGCAATCCTTATTACTGTTATTTCTGTTATACAAGGTCAAGTCCTCCCAAATTAAATTTATCATTTTATAATAAGGATATGATCGACAGTCGAAAAATGTTAAATTCGGGGACTTACTACGAAAAAGAGGCTGAGTCATTTTTATGACCCAACCCCTATAAAATCATTTTTTAGGCGGAAAGAGAGTGCATCCGTGTTCACGGAGAAACTCCACCTTTTCCTTTAGGTAATGCACTGAGGCACCCGTCTCTTTTGCCATACACTCAAAGCAGAGCAGCTTGTTTCCTGCTCTGTCGAGGCATTTAAGACTCAAGCCGTACTCGTCGGCATCAATTATCCTCTTGCAGTGCATACATTCGATCCCGAGTCCGCTCATACAAAAATTATTTAACGAGCTTGCAACGAAGGATCCTTGCACCGAATTTCTCAACGGAAATTCTGATTATGTCGGCAAATGTTCCGTAATGCTCGCCTGTTTCGCAGTCGTATGCTTCGATCTTCATACCGCTGTTTGCAGGTATTCCGATCTCCTCAGCGAGAATAGAGATATGCTTTTCAAAGCTTGCCTTGTTAAACGAGCCTATAGCAAATTCACCGCCCGAGAGCATCTTGAGGTAGGAAACACAGGTGTTGTCTCCGGGGATCCTTGTGATAGGTCTTGCCTCTTCGTCTTGGTTGATGGCGATAAGGTTCTTGTTTGTGAGAAGCTTGTGTGCTTCCTCACTCATATTTCTGATATCTCCGCCCATCATCAAGGGAGATCCGCACAGACACCAGAACATGAACTGATGCTTGTACATTTCTATTGTGGGAATGCTCTTGTCCTCTTCCTTGATCCATTCGCATTGCTCAATACCGACATTTCCTTTTCCGAACATACCTACGGTAAGCATATCGAGGTCGTTGAAGCAACCGGGGCCGTTTGAATTAAAGTTTCCTATCTGAGATTCAAGTATATCTGTCTGTGACTTAAACGTGTCGACGATATCGCCTGTCGAGCGGTACATATGTACGCCTATTCCACGCATCCAGTTCCACGGTTCCTGAACACCCCAGTTGCATGCCGAGAAAAGAATATCTCTGCCGCTTGCACGGAGAGCCATAGACATGGTGAGATAGCGGTTCTTGCAGTTTGCATTTGAGGGGAAGTAGCAGAAGTCATATTTTAAGAAGTCAACGCCCCATGAAGCAAAGGTCTGGGCATCGATATATTCGTGGTCGAAGCTTCCGGGGAAGTCTGCACAGGTACGTACACCTGCACAGCTGTACATACCGAATTTAAGTCCGAGAGAATGAACATAGTCTGCTACATGTTTCATTCCGTGCGGGAATTTTTCGGGGTCAGCAACGAGTCTGCCATTTTCGTCTCTCTGACGGAGTGACCAGCAGTCGTCGATAACGATGTATTCATAACCGGCATCCTTGTAGCCGTTTTTGACCATAGCGTCAGCGGATTCCATGATCAACTGCTCGTTGATATTCGACGCAAAGGTGTTCCAAGTGTTCCAACCCATAGGAGGTGTTTGTGCTAACATGATTTTTCTCCTTAATATTTATTTTGTGTTTTGTGTTTTTCGGTTTTGCCTTTTATGCAGATTTTACCATATTGATATATAAAAAGCAACAGAAAACAAAAAATATTTCAAAACAAAATTTCTCCAACCGCTATACAAAATCGCATCTTCTTATCGCCCCTCGTGTCCTCTGTAGCTCTTCTGAATATTAAAGGTCAAGCAGGCATAGTATTTACAGGAAGGAAGGCGGTGCAAAAGGAAATGATAGTAAGGAGCAGTCCGAGAGAGAGGATAAGAGAGGGTCTTAGCGAAGCCGAGGTTGAGGCATCACGTCGACTTAACGGCAGGAATGTTTTAACTCAGGGAAAGAGGAGAGGCTTTTTTTCGAGATTCATTTCGAATCTGGGAGACCCGATAATAAGGATACTTTTATGTGCCCTTGCGGCGAACATAATCTTTATGTTTCAGAGAGCCGATTGGGTGGAGACGGTGGGGATAGCCGTTTCGGTGTTCTTGGCGACGTTTATATCAACGGCATCGGAGTACGGCTCGGAGACGGCATTTGCACGTCTGAAAAGCCAAAGTGGGGACAGCAAGTGCCGAGTAAGGCGAGGCGGAGGAGTTCGTGAGATACATATGTCCGAAGTAGTCGTCGGGGATATAGTTTTGATATCGGCAGGCGAGAAGATACCTGCCGACGGAATAATACTGTCGGGCAGTATCGGAGTGGATCAATCGGCAATGACGGGAGAGAACCGAGAGGTCGAGAAATATCCGAACAGACGTGACGAGTGTCATCATGGCGGAGAAGCCCCGCTTTCTCCGTCGTTGCCGTATGCCGTGTTCGGAGGGTGTACGGTATTGACGGGTGATGCCGAGATGGAGGTCTTGTCGGTAGGGGATAAGACATTTATCGGTGAAATATCCAAAGAGGTACAGATAGAGACAAGAGAAAGTCCGCTCAAAATAAGGCTCGCAAAATTAGCAGGGCAGATAAGCAGGCTCGGATATATTGCCGCTGTTTTAGTTGCGGGGGCATATCTTTTTGACACCTTCGTGCTTGAGAGCGGATTCAGAACAGATATGATAATGCTCAAATTTGCCGATCTCAAATATCTTTTTGGGTCGCTTTTGCACGCATTTACACTTGGACTTACCGTTATAGTCGTAGCCGTTCCCGAGGGACTGCCGATGATGATAGCGGTGGTGCTTTCATCAAACATACGCAAAATGGTAAAGGACTGTGTGCTGGTACGCAAGCCTGTCGGAATAGAGGCGGCTGGAAGCATGAACATACTTTTTACCGACAAGACGGGAACGCTTACCGAGGGCAAGCTCGGAGTTTCGGAGATAATAGCGGGGGGCGGTGAAAGCTTTGTAGGTGTGGGAAAGGTCGAGAAGAGCTGTCCACGCCTATATGAGCAATACGTAAGGTCAGCGTGTCTGAATACGCTTTCGCAAATGGGAAGCGATTCGGGTGTGGCTGTTGGAGGAAATGCGACCGACCGAGCCATGCTCAACAGCCTTAACTTAAAGGAAAGAAAAAATCAAAAGACCGTTTCGGATATTCTCGGAGACAGTGAGATCATGTGGAGACTGCCGTTTGACAGTGCGGTAAAATTTTCGGCTTCGTCGGTGCTTGACAAAAAAAGCAGACAGATAACAACATATATAAAGGGGGCTCCCGAAAAGATACTTCCTTATATAGTATCCTTTTGCACAGAGCAGGAAGATATGCCGTTCTCGGCGGCAAGGCTGAAGCTTGCGATAAGCGAAAGGACTGCCAAGGGAGGCAGAGTCATCTTGTGTGCCTGCTTCAGAGGCAGTGCGGATATGGAAAGGATAAAGCACGGAGATTTTCCACCGCTCACGCTGATATGCTCGGCTGTGCTTGACGACAAGATCCGAAAAGAGGCACGAAGGTCTGTTCTCGAGCTTCGAGGGGCAGGGATATCGGTAGTTATGATAACGGGAGACAATGTAGATACCGCACGCACGATAGCCGAAAAATGCTCGATAATAGGCAACGGAGTTGACATATGCCTGACAGGTGAGCAGTTGTCACGTATGACCGACACGC
Organism: Clostridia bacterium; assembly: GCA_017390195.1. Taxonomy (GTDB): domain Bacteria; phylum Bacillota; class Clostridia; order Oscillospirales; family CAG-272; genus RGIG1023. Next base: position 10,796 of record JAFPCR010000079.1, read on the forward strand.
AAATAAAGGAGATACTGCCGAGGCTGGGAGTCGTCGCACGTGCGTTGCCGACCGATAAGAGCCGTCTCGTGCGTATAGCACAGGAGAGGGAGCTTGTCGTGGGTATGACGGGAGACGGGATCAACGATGCTCCCGCACTGAAGATAGCCGATATAGGCTTTGCTATGGGCGACGGCACCGACGTTGCCCGTGAGGCAGGGGACATAATCATACTCGACAACAACCTTGCATCAATAGTAAAGGCTGTTCTGTACGGAAGAAATATTTTCAAGAGCATACGCAAATTCATAACCTTGCAGCTTACGATGAACGTCTGTGCCGTCGGAGTCTCGATGATATGCCCGTTTATCGGCTTTGATGCCCCCGTTACCGTTGTTCAGATGCTGTGGATAAACATAATAATGGATACTCTCGGGGGACTTGCGTTTGCGGGAGAGACAGCATCGCCGTCGTGCATGAAGGAAAGACCGAAACGCCGTGACGAGCCTATCCTCAACGGGTATATGATAAGTCAGGTGTTCTTTACGGGATTTTCGACCGTGGCACTTTTTATAGCGTTTTTGAAAAGCCCGTCTATCGTGTCACGCTTCCGCACCGATGCCGACAACCTCTGTCTGCTGACGGCGTTCTTTGCCCTGTTTATTTTTGCATCTGTCTTTAACTGCTTCAACTCACGCTCCGACCGACTTAACATTTTGGCGGGGATAAGCAAAAACAAGCCCTTTATGATAATAATGCCGATGATACTTATAATACAGCTTGTGTTTGTGTATATAGGAGGCACGGTCTTGCGTACCGAACCGCTTACGGCAGCAGAGCTGGGATTTACCTTCACTATGGCACTGTCGGTCTTCGGCATAGACCTGTTTCGCAAAATATTGCTCCGTTTGCTTGGTAAAAGATCGGGATTTTGATGCAAAAAGTGTGAATTTTTATAATTGTATAGGTACAAACAGGAAAAAAATAAAAAATCTCTTGACAAATCAAATTATTTGTGTTTATAATATATGATGTCATTGTGTAAAAGCGTTAAAAGGTTCAGAACTTAACGCTTCCGAATTCATTTCCGATGTCAACACCTGTCGGAAATATTTTAAGATAGTCAAGGAGGTGCAATTCATGCTTAGAACTTACCAACCCAAAAAGCGTCAGAGAAAAAAAGAGCACGGTTTCAGAAAAAGAATGAAAACAGCTGACGGCAGAAATGTTCTCAAGAGAAGACGTGCGAAAGGCAGAAAGAGACTGACCTACTAATTTTGAGCAATGCTTGAAATTCATAAAAACCCCGATGACCGATAAATGCCGTCAAACCGCTTTTTTGGTACATCGGGTTCTTTTTAGCCGAAGCTTGACCGAAGCTTGGCCGAAGCAAACCGTTTTTTAAAGTAAAACAGACAACTAAATTTTCAAAAAGCATATGAAATGCAAAAATAAAAACACGGAAGCGACTTTTAACACATGAAATTTACGGCGATTACTGAAAATCACTTGTACTCAAAGGCTTACAGAAACGGACAGAGATACGTCGGACGTTATGCGACGGTCTTTGTTTTGCGTGACCGTGCGGCAAGAAGACTGATGCTCGCACATCCGCAGAAGATATATACCAACCGCATAGGGCTGACCGTGACCAAAAAGGTCGGCGGAGCAGTCGTTCGAAGCCGTGTGCGTAGAATATTGCGAGACGGATACCGCTCTGTGAGAGACGGTCTTAAAACGGGATATCTGATCGTTATCAGTGCACGCCCTCAGGCGGCAACGGTAAAAAGCACCGATATAGCCAAGGATCTGAGATACGTGTTCGGGAAATTGGATATGTACGAAAAGAACGGACAGAGAGCAGACAAGGAAATTCAAAAGTAAGAAGAGAATGTCAAACAATCCTCATAAAAGGAAGGCTTTTGTCAGGCGGCTTTGCCGAAGGCAAGGGCTACGGTCGTAAAAATGAAACACGTATGTATATGGCTTATACGGCTGTATAGAAGGTTTTTATCTCCGCTCAAAAGGAATCCCTCATGTAGATTTACCCCTACATGCTCTGCCTACGCCATTGAGGCGTTTTCAAAACGTGGCTTTTTCGTCGGATTCGGACTTACGGTATGGAGGATACTCCGTTGCAATCCGTTTTGCCGTGGAGGGTATGATCCTGTACCCGAAAAGAGACCGAAGAACAGACGAGCAAAAACAGGGAATGATAAGGACGGTAAAAACGAGGACGCTTAAAACACAATCTGACAGCGTACCGTTTAATTAAAGTAAATGGAGCATCAGCCGAAAAGACAAGCTTTTTGGCGTTTTTTGCGTAGGTGTATCTCGCAAGTATGCTCCGATCTTCGCAAGAAAGGAAACTTTTGCACAGCAAAAGTTGAGGTAAAAGCTATGGATATTATACTTCAAGGCATAGGCACTTTCCTCGGCTGGCTTTCCGCCGGCTCAAACAGTTATATAGTTGCATTGCTTATCTTTGCGGTTATTCTTGAAGCCGTAATGCTGCCTTTTAGCATCAAACAGCAGAAGAACTCGATAAGACAGGCAAAGCTTCGCCCGAAGGAAATGGTAATACGCAAAAAATATGCAGGACGTGACGATAAGGTTACCCAGCAGAAGATGCAAGCAGAGATCCAGGAGCTTTATGCAAGAGAGAACTACAACCCCATGAGCGGTTGTCTCCCCCTGCTCGTACAGTTCCCCATACTCATTTTCCTTTATCAAATAGTTGTCAACCCGCTCAAGTACGTGATCTGTATGACAGACGGAGCTATATCGGCTATCGTCGGAGTCATCAACGGTCTCGGCTCGGCAGCAAGCGCTGGATATACCATCAACACGGGTAGTACGATAGGCGTAGTCAGCTTTATCAACAAC
>JAFPCR010000080.1 GCA_017390195.1 Clostridia bacterium
AGTCGTTTTTCTTCGTGAGTCGGATATTAGCATGGCGTATGACATTCCTTTCTTTTGCTTGTATAATTTTCTTTTGCCGTGACATAATTATACCATGCGAGGATAATAGATGTAAAGCAGGAAAAGCTAATTACACATATTTACATATACAGGATAAAAAAGGAACAGGAAAATAATAAAAAACACCATAAAAAAACGGTCGCTCTGTATAAAAGAGCCTCACATGGCAAGAATAATAACATAACGGAAATAAAAATACATCAAGGTAACAAAAAGGAGTTATTTGAAATGAAAAAATTCAAAGAGACAAATTTCTGGAAGAAGGTCAAGTCGATCAAGGTCAACAAGGCAGTGTATGTTACGGTCATAACGATAATGCTGACGCTCGCCGTAATATTCGCAGTGACAGCCGCCGCAAACCGTGCAAAAAAGCCTCCCGTAACAAATGAACCTATCGAGTCGAACACAGAAACACAGAACGGACAGTACACCGAGAGCGAATCACCTAAGGAAACCGAAAGCAATACCGAGGACGTCGCAGGAGAGCTTCCCACCTTTGCTCTTCCCGTATCAGGTAATCTGGCAAAGGGGCACAGCGTTGACGTTCAGGTCTTCTCAAACACGATGCAGGACTACCGCACTCACCTCGGAGTCGATATTACGACAGATGACGGTCACCCGTATATGCGGCGGCAGACGGTGTCGTTTCACAGATCTGGTATGACGAGCTTATGGGCAAGAGCGTTGCTATAAAGCACAGTGGCGACTGCTACACGATCTACAGAAACCTTTCTGATACACTTGCACAGGGTATCGAAGCAGGAGCTACCGTTACAGGCGGACAGCTTATCGGCTCTGTCGGTGAGAGTGCAATGGTCGAGATCGCAGAAGAACCCCACCTGCACTTCGAAATGACAGTAGGCGGACTTCAGGTAGACCCTATGGAGTATCTTGACGAATCAAAGCTGACATCAAAGCCCGTTGACAGTCAGGAAAACACAAGCGGTAAATGATCCTATCCATAAAAATGGCTGTTGCCGAACGGCAACAGCCATTTTTATCTTTACGAAGCCGCTCGGTTTATCCTGGTAACGATGACCGACATATCGTCGTGGCTTCCGCTCTCACGTGCCTGTCGGATAAGCTCACGTGCTATGCCGTCGGGATAGGTGTCGTTTCCGTAACGTCGCAGATATTCGGCTACCCGCTCTATCTCGTTGTCATCACCGACGATACCGTCGCTCAACATTACAACCGTGTCGCCGTCGGATAGGCGGTAACGGATAAGACCTGTGTCAATCGACTTTATAATGCCTATTGGGGCAGTCCGTGTTTTTATTACCTCGACCTTGTTTCCGCTTAACACAAACGTCGGAGCCGCTCCGCTTTTTACGAATGTTGCATATCCGTCTGTCATGTCAAATTCCATAAGGTCTATCGTCGCACAGCATTCGAGTGCCGAGGAATCCTTTGTGCGAATGAAATTATTGAGCATACGCAGAGACGTTTCGATCGAGTTTCCCGCACCAAGCATCTTTTCAAGGAAAACAGAGCATATTCCCGAAGTAAACGCCGCATCTCTGCCCGTTCCCATTCCGTCGCTGATAAGCGAGTAATAATAATCGTTGTTGCTGATAAAGAGATTTACCGTGTCACCGCTCGTGTCGGGAAGCTCTCCCGAGGGCGATTCGGCTTTTGCATGAGTGACCGAAAAAAGACTCTTTTCCGAAAATGTAAGCGATGCCGATTCATTTCCGATCTCGATTATCGGGTCGTCAAGTGTGATCTTACATTCCTTTTCAATAATTTCACGCAGGTCGTATGATTTGCGTGAGATATTCTCAAGCCTTACTCCTCGGATCGCAATATGCTTTTTTCGCTTTCCGTACACAAGCACTCCCTGTGCCGAGATGTTAAGGCTTTCTATGAGCCGTTTTATCCTTTGTGCAGCGACCTCGTCGGGCTCGTAAGAACAGCGGTCGGACTCAAGCGTGTCGTTGAGTATCTTTGAAATGTCCTCGTAATCAAGTGCAAAGACCTCGGTCTTTCTCGACCGAAATGCCGCCTCGGTCGCCTTTGCGCACTCGTCATTGATGCTTTCGAGAATACTCGGAATATCGGAGCATCTGTCGAGTAGCTTTTTCGGTATCGTGCTTGAAGCCACCTTCCCACGTCGCAGAAGCGAATCGGTCAGGGCGTTGACGTTTTCGAGCATCTCGGTGTACTCAAGTCCCCAGCATATATCACGGTTGACACAGCCCCGACACCGACCCTCGAATGCCGAACGGCATATCCTTTGCAGGTCAAGAGTGGCAGGCCGCCGCAAGCAGTCACTGAGGTTGAAGAATATCCCCGAAAGCTCTGCAAACGCCGCTGACATCGAACGCAACCGTTCGTTATTATAAGCGAGCCTGCGTTCTGCAATTATCCGCTCGTTCTCATCAATACTTTTGTGCAGTATTCGGTATTTTTCATCGTCGGAGATCTCATCTCCGTTTCCGTAAAACAGAATAGCTCTGTATTTCTCAAATATGTAGAATATCAAGCCACCCAATATAAATGAAGGATAAAGTGGCAGTGCGAAAAGCACCGAGTCCGTGTTTATAACAGTCGCTCCTACAACAGCGGCACTTGCCGAAAGCGAGACCGAAACAGCACTCGACATATGTGACGTCAGTACATAAACGGCGGCTGCAAGGATCAATGCGGGTATATAAACTATATGGCAAGCAAGTCCGCACAGCGAGGCTAATATCAGTCCCATCACAAGCCCTCTGCGTTTTGCCGTGTAGAGAACAGTGAACATAGAACACATCAGGGCGATAGGTACACAGAGAAAATCAACGGGAAACGCCGATCGAACCGAATAGATGAGCGAGCAGATGATCGCACAGATCGCAAGATTGTACATCACACGGTCGCTCTTTTTCTTTTCAAAATAGCCCGAATAGACGAACACTGCGGCAGGGCAGACGATTATCGAGAATATCGCACCAAACAGGTCATAGTAGCGAAAGCCCCCTGCGATTATCGTGCAAAGACATACCGTGAATGCCGACACACAAGCTGTCATCATACGCAGATAGACGCTTTCGGAGAAAATGGCTATAATGAAGCCCTTCAGATCCGAAAAGCTTTTCGGGGCGGCGAGTCGCATATGCGAGGAGAGTTTTTTGTTTTCTGCGTCATTTTCACCGTTGATGCTGTTTTTGCCCGATATGCTGTCCGAAAAGAGTATCCTTGCGACAGCACGCATTATCGCCGCTCCGAGATAGGTGAGTATGTACGCCGCCGGTATTCTCGTGCTTGTTATGGCAGATGCGATAAGCCCGACTAAAATATATGGAATACGAACGTTCGCCGCACAAAGTGTCGCTATTCCGAGCGGATGTGTGCCAAAAAGTAACTGTGACGCCCCCAGAAGATATGCGGCGGCTGTGTAGGCAAGACCTGCCGCACATTCGTGCAACGTCTCTGTTCCCGCCCTCGCCATCGGCGAATCTATTTTTTTGCGTATATGCTCGAATAGACTTCTCTTTCGTATACTTCTCTTTTTTTCTGTTTTTTCCTGCATTTAATTTCCCTGCCTTTGATCTTCACAATGTAATATTGAGGCTTCCTCGGGCATCTTTATGCCAAAACAAACGGCAAAAAACGCTGTCCGCAGAATCTACCTATTATTAAATCTATTTTACATTGACCGAGTCAGGTATTAGGTCGAAAACGGTGTGTTCTTTTTTAAATTGTTTTGACGGCATAAAGGGAATTTTCACGTTTGCGACTCGAAATGTCTTGCAGTATGGGGCAGAATGTGAGAACCTGCCGAAAAGAGTCGAGCGGTTTTGTGAATACTTTAAAGGATTTTGAATATACTCCTTTTATTTTTTATTTCGATATGGTATAATTGACAGTGTCGCAATATGGAAAAAGGGAGATTGTTATGACAGCTTGTTTTACAGGACATAGAATCATTGAACAAGACAGAGCTTTGGAAATAACGCAAAAGCTCTCAAAAACGATAGAGTCTCTTATCGAAAGAGGCGTCAAGGATTTTCGTTCGGGCGGTGCTATCGGCTTTGACACCGTGGCGGCACTCAAGGTCATCGAATATAAGGAAAAATATCCCGATATCAAATTGCATATGCTCCTTCCCTGCCGTGAGCAGACAAAAGGCTGGAACGAATATTGCATAAGGGTGTATGAATACATACTTTCACACGCAGACGAGATCGTTTACATCTCAGAGCATTACTATTCGGGCTGTATGCATGCACGCAACCGTGCTTTAGTCAACGGAAGCGATGTGTGTGTGGCGTATTGTACGAACGAGAGATCGGGAACGTATTATACATTGAGCTACGCAAAAAAATCGGGGCTTGAGGTCGTTTTGATCTGAAAACTTCTCTGCACACAGTCAAAAACATCGCTTCAAAAGCTCACAAATTATTGACATTTTAAAATAGATATACTATAATATTTATGTATCAATATACAGAAGACCGCAAAGCGGTTGGATCACTTAGGCATCGGGCGAAGGAGTACCGGTGCAGGAGGTTTTTATGAACAAAATAAAGCTTGATGAACTCAAATCAATTTCGTCAAAGATCCGTATCGGCATCGTTGAATCGATCGCCGCTGCAGGCTCGGGACACCCGGGAGGCTCACTCTCATGTGCGGATATCCTTACATATCTGTACTTTGAAGAGATGAACGTAAAGCCCGAAGATCCCAAGTGGGATGCACGTGACCGTTTCGTTCTTTCAAAGGGACACGCCGCACCTGCTCTCTATTCGACTCTCGCAAACAGAGGATTTTTCCCTGTCAGCGACCTTATCACTCTTCGTAAAATAGACTCGTATCTTCAGGGACACCCCGATATGAAGGGAACGCCCGGAGTTGATATGTCAACAGGTTCTCTCGGACTCGGCATATCCGCCGCTTGCGGTATGGCTCTTGCAGGCAAGATCTCGGGCAAGGATTACCGTGTATACACGGTGGTCGGAGACGGAGAGAGCGAGGAAGGACAGGTTTGGGAGGCGGCTATGTTCGCTTCTCACTACAAGCTCGACAATCTCTGCGTGATCGTTGACCTCAACGGACTTCAGATAGACGGACCTGTTACCGAGGTAATGAACCCCATGCCTCACGACAAAAAGCTTGAGGGCTTCGGCTTTAATGTAATAACGATCGACGGACACGACTTTGAACAGATCGAGGCAGCATTTGCCGAGGCTCGTAAATGCAAGGGCAAGCCTACTGCCATCATAGCAAAGACGGTCAAGGGTAAGGGCGTTTCGTTTATGGAAGATCAGGTAGGCTGGCACGGTCAGGCTCCTAAGGGCGAGCAGACAGAACAGGCATTGGCAGAGCTTTCTGCAAATGCAAATATTTAAGGAGGTGCTTTGAAATGGCAGAAAAGATCGCAACCAGAGAAGCATACAGCAAAGCACTTGTAGCTCTTGCAGATAAATATGATTTTGTAGTGCTTGACGCAGACCTTTCGGCGGCAACGAAGACGGGAGCTTTTAAGAAGGCTCACCCCGACAGATTCTTCAACTGCGGAATCGCCGAAGGAAATATGATGTCCGTAGCGGCGGGAATTGCAACAACAGGAAAGAGCGTTATCGCTTCGACCTTTGCTATGTTTGCCGCAGGCAGAGCTTTTGAGCAGATAAGAAACTCTATCGGATATCCTCATCTCAATGTAAAGATCGGTGCGACTCACGCAGGTATTACTGTCGGCGAGGACGGTGCTACTCACCAGTGCAACGAAGATATCGCAACCATGAGAACTATACCCGGTATGACTATAATAAACCCTGCCGACGCTGTTGAGGCAATGGCGGCAGTTGAGGCGGCTCTTAACATCGACGGTCCTGTTTATATGAGATTCGGACGTGCTCCCGTTGAAACTCTGTTTGACTCGGATTACAAATTCGAGGTCGGCAAGGGAGTTAAGCTCGCAGACGGAAACGATGTTACTATAGTTGCTACGGGAATCACAGTTGCCATGGCTCTTGAAGCACGCAAGATGCTTGAGTCCGACGGAATCTCGGCACGTGTTATAAATATCCACACTATCAAGCCTATCGACCGTGAGATAATAATTGATGCCGCCGCTTCGACAGGAGCGATCGTTACTGCCGAGGAGCATAACATTATCGGCGGTCTCGGCTCGGCTGTTGCAGAGGTCGTTTGCGAAAGCAAGCCCGTGCCTGTAGTCAGAGTCGGCGTTGAGGACAAATTCGGCAGATCGGGAAGCGTTTCGGCCATGCTCGAAGCATACGGCATAACTCCCGCAAATATTGCGGCAAAGGCAAAACTTGCCGTTTCTCTCAAAAAGGCGTAAGCTTTTATGCAAACCGAACAGAAACGATTTCGCAAAAACGACAACTCTTTTGTCTGTGCGAACTGCCAAAAAAAGGTCGAACCGCTCGGCTATACCTCACGCAACCACTGCCCGTTTTGTCTGTGGTCGCTTCATGTTGACGTAAATCCGGGTGACAGAGCCAATTCGTGTATGGGTAAAATGAGACCCGTGCGAGTAGAGCTTGATTCCAAAAAAGGATATGTTATCATTCACAAATGCGAAAAGTGCGGCGAGATAAAACGTAACCGTGCCGCAAACGAAGCTAAAGTCCAGCCTGATGACATAAAGCTTATAATAAAATTGACCTGCCCCGAGTTTTGATCTCAATGCAGTGTTTGGGCAAAGGTGTGAAAAAATGATCGTTAAAACAGAAGAACTTAAAAATTCGAGTGGAAGGATACTTGGCGTTGACTTCGGAGACGTGCGAACGGGTCTTGCCGTCTCGGATGCGGGCAGATTTCTCGCATCGGGAATAGGTTATATAAGCGTCGGCGGTATCGCCAAAACAGCCGAAAAGGTCGCCGAAATAGCCATGGAACAAAAGGTCTCCGCCGTCGTCGTCGGTCACCCCGTTAATATGGACGGCAGTCTCGGAAACAGAGCCGCAAGAGCAAAGGAATTCGCCGAGCTTCTCGACGAAAAGCTCACGGATCTCTCTATCTACATCACTCTATTTGATGAAAGAATGACAACTATGGCGGCATCAAGATACCTCAACGAAACTAATACCCGAGGTAAAAACCGTAAAGGCGTCATAGATACCCTCTCCGCTCAAATAATCCTCCAAAACGCCCTCGACAGACTAAAAAATCTGTAAAGGAATTGCGGGGGACACATACCGTATCTCTGCTAAAACAACAATGG
>JAFPCR010000081.1 GCA_017390195.1 Clostridia bacterium
AATCGCTTAGTTGACATCGGCGTCAACTAAAAATAACGGTGAGTTCGAAACCATCCTCACCTAAAACAAAACTAAGGAAGTGATCTTTTTATGGCAAAATTTAAGAACCGTTCGAGTGAAAGGCTGATTCAAATCTGCTACGGGGGTATGATAGCCGCACTTTATGTGGTGCTTACGCTCGTTTCTGCGGCATTTGGGTTATCGTCGGGTGTTATTCAGGTTAGGATCTCCGAGGCGTTGTGCGTACTTTGTGTGTTCATGCCATCCGCCGTGTGGGGACTTACTGTTGGCTGTCTTATTGCAAATACCGTTACGGAGGCTGTTCCGATAGACATATTTTTCGGGGCGGTGGCGACACTTATCGGAGCGGCAGGGGCATATCTTCTTCCAAAGATCCCACGGCTTCGGCGTATAGGTGTTTGGCTCGCTCCGCTGCCTACTGTTTTGGCGAATGCGGCGATTTTGCCGTTTGTGTTGCGATACGCCTACAACATAGGAGATTCAATGTATTTTATGGCGGGGACGGTCGCTATAGGTGAATTTATTTCTGCGGCGGTGATGGGAACGTTTTTGCGTATCGCTCTTGAAAGGACGCTTTTTCGACGAAAAGAGATATGAATTTAAAATCTTAATATTTATTTGGGCCGGATCTTTGATCCGGTCTTTGTTTTTTATGGGTAAGCGGTGTGCGATGGGAAAGCGTCGCATTTTGACCCCAAAGGCTTCTAAAAATGTTTTAATTTTCATTGACAGATATGTTGTATATAGGATATAATATATGTATGTCGGCAATTTTGTTGTGCGTGTAGATATGGCTTGAAATACAGTAAAAATATAGATGGCGAAAATTTCGCATTATTATGAAATGGGGCGTTGCACAGTGTTGAAAAAAGGACGGTTTGGTTTAAGGCTTGTTACGTTTTTGCTTACTTTGTCATTGCTTTTTGCACTTTTCGGGTGCAACTCCGATACAGGACTTTCTGTCCGTGACCATAACAGTACGACGGCGGGGGTCATAGGTCAGCCCAAATATGAAAAGAGCGATTCGTTCCGTTCACGTCTCGGGACAAGCTTTGACATCGTGGTGAATTGGAAGGCATCGAATGTAAGGCAGATATCAGATGAGAAATATATCGTCGGCCTTGAAGTAGATGTCATACTTGAATGTGCGAACATCATACTTTCGGAGCAGGAAAACGGAAATACGCTTACTATCGCAGGCAACCGCTACTCGTTTAAGACCGAAAGAATAGAGTCTGAGGCATATGACACGGTTCGATACCGTTTGTTTAAAAAGAACGTTGACTTTGATATTTTGGCAGGAGAGAGTGTTTCGATACCGCTATCGGTTGAGTGGAACTGCAATGCCGAGGTAAACGGGATCAATATAAACCAAAGTGTAAAGATCTCGGACAAGGCAGATATATCGGCAAAGGATTTTGAACTGCCGTTTACCGAGAGCGAGAGCGGTAAAAAGCGTGTTGCGATAACCTTTGACGACGGCCCGCACAGCAAATATACGAAGCTGATCGTCGACAAGGCATGCGGAGAATATGGTGGTAAGGTTACCTTTTTCGTCGTGGGAGAGAGGATCTCGTGGGACAGAGGTGCGTCTATGATCTATGCCGTACAGCACGGCTGTGAGATAGGTATTCACGCATACACGCATACAAAGGATTATGCCGTTTGCACCGATAAGCATTACCGTGAAGAGATCTACGGTACGCTTGATGCGATCCACGCATATCTGCCAAGCTACGATGTAAAGCTCATGCGTCCTACGGGCGGAAGCATTTCGAGTGACCGTGCCTCAGAATCTGAGTTTTCTGTGATCCTTTGGAGCGTAGATTCGGAGGACTGGAGAAACAAGGGCGACAAGGGTACGGAAGTGATCGTCGAAAATGTTCTTTCCAACGTTTCCGACGGAGATATAATTTTGATGCACGATCTGTACGAAAACTCCTATGAGGCGTTCTGTATTATCATTGAAAGATTGCACGGAATGGGATACGAGTTCGTTACCGTTTCCGAGCTACTGGGAGCAAGTATGCAGGCGGGCGTAGTTTACCATTACGGTAGATAAATAATATTTTTTGAGAGGTTGATTTATGGATATAAACATCAAATTGAGAGCAAAAGATATAGTAAAAGCAATGAGCATTGAGCAAAAAGCCGAGATGATAACGGGTGAGGACGGAGGGTTCATTACTTCTGTCTCTGAGTTCGGGATCGAAAGACTTACTGCATCCGACGGGCCTCACGGTGTTCGTATCGAGGACGGTGGCGAGGCAAACTGTGTTGCTTTTCCGTGTGAGTCTATGATGGCGGCAACATGGAACCGTGGGCTGATCGAGAAAATGGGAGAGGGTCTTGGAGAGGACTGTATCGAGCATAACATAGATACTATTCTCGGTCCGGGTGTAAATATAAAGAGAACGCCTTTGTGCGGAAGAAATTTTGAGTATTTCTCGGAAGACCCGATACTGTCGGGTGAGATGGGAGCGGCATACATAAAGGGTGTTCAGTCTGTCGGAGTTGCGACGAGCCTGAAGCACTTTGCCTGCAACAATCAGGAGATCGACCGTGCCGTTGCAAGCTCGGAGATAGACGAGCGTACTATGCGTGAGATTTATCTAAAACCCTTTGAGATAGCCGTAAAGAAGGCAGAGCCTGCGACTGTCATGTGTTCATACAACAAGATCAACGGAATATATGCCTCCGAGAACAAGAAGCTGCTCAACGACATTCTCCGTGACGAGTGGGGATATGACGGAATGACGGTATCCGACTGGGGTGCTGTACATGATATTTCAAAGTCGCTTGAAGCAGGCATGAATATGCAGATGCCGAGAAACAACAACATACAAGAGCAGGTAAAGGCAGGACTTGAATCGGGAAAGCTTTCAAAAGCCGCCCTTGACCGTGCTGCTGAAAGAGTTGTCGAAATGGCACTCGCAAAAAAGCTATCGGATATAAAATATGACCGTGACAGACTTCATGCGGTCGCAAAAGAGGTGTCCGATGAGGGTATCGTGCTTTTGCGTAACGATGACAACATTTTGCCGATCACGGCGAAAAAATACAAGAAGATCGCAGTGTTCGGAGAGTATGCCGAAAAGCCCGTGTTCGGAGGCTTCGGAAGCTCGCAGGTATATCCCAAGTCCGAATATCTCGACAGTGCGATAGCACGGCTTAAAGAAAATCTGGGAGACGGTGTTGAGATCGAGTATCATCCCATGTACGAAACAGACAAGCTGCCTCAAAAGATGGTGTTTGCATATCTTTGGGATTTTGCAAGAATATCGGCATCGGTCGATGCCGTGGTCATGTTTGTCGGAACTCAGCGTTCGGTAGAGTCAGAGGGAATAGACCGCAGAGATGCGTACATCAATAATTATTACGATATGTTTATCAACTCTGTGTGCAAGAACAACAAGAATGTTGTCCTCGTTATGCAGGTAGGAAGTGCCGTTATGCCATCAGGCTGGGATCGTAAGGTAAAGGGGCTTGTTCATATGTGGCTTGCAGGAGAGGCAGGCGGTTCATCTGTAGCAGACGTGCTGACGGGCAGAGTCAATCCGTCGGGAAAGCTTTCCGAGACCTTTGCGAACAAGGCACGTACCGATCTTGAATATCCCGGAGACGGATATAAGGTAAGGTACAGAGAGACATATGAGGTTGGATACCGTTACTATGACAGTCATGTTGAGGACATCTGGTTCCCATTCGGTCACGGACTTTCCTATACCGAGTTTGAATACAGTAATCTCCGAGTAGATGGCAAAAGGGTGTCGCTTACCGTTAAAAATGTCGGGGACTGTGACGGCAAGGAGGTCGTACAGCTCTATGTTTCGGACGTAGTGTCAACTGTGAGCCGTCCGAAAAAGGAACTGCGTGATTTTGTGAAAATATCGCTCTCGGCAGGCGAGTGCCGTACAGTAGAATTTGAGATGGACGACAGTTGGTTTGCATATTATAACATTATGCTCGGCGAATGGACTGTTGAAAACGGAGCATTTGAGATCCTCGTCGGTTCGTCGTCTCAGGATATAAGACTTAAAGAAACCGTCTTTGTAGCAGGAGACGACAGATACACCGTAGGCAACTACGACGAGCAGACAGTAAACTGATTCAGATCAAAGGATGGAAAAACAAATGGCGGAAAATTATATAAAGAGAGTCTTTGGACAGAGAAAGAAGATAGCACTCATAGCCCACGATAACATGAAGCAGGCGTTGGTCGATTGGTGCAGAGACAACAAAAGTCTGCTTATGGAGCATGACCTTTGCGGAACGGGAACAACGGCAAGGCTTATTTCGGAAAAAACAGGTCTTGGTGTGTACGGATATAACAGCGGTCCTCTCGGGGGCGATCAGCAGATCGGAGCGAGGATCGTCAGCGGCGAGATAGATATTATCATATTCTTCTCAGACCCGCTCACAGCTCAGCCTCACGACCCCGATGTAAAGGCGTTGATGAGAATAGCACAGGTCTACGACATTCCTATGGCAGTGACCAAGTCCACGGCTGACTACATAATCAAGAGTGAGCTTTTCAATTCTTCATATGTTAATGAGGTTCGTGATTACTCATCGGCAACACGTCACAGAAATCTTCCTATTGAAAAATAAAGAGGGGAAAATAACAGTGAATACTTTGAAAAAATATACGGCAATTGCTCTGTGCATCCTGACTGTGATCGGACTTTTTTGTACGGTGGCTTTTGCCCAATATGATTACGACGTTTCGGACGTAACAGATCTTGAATTCTATAATATCGTTAACGGTATGTACAAGGATGGCATATCCAAAGCAGACGGCAAGACTATGCGTGTTGCGGGATATTTCCGAGTTATACGTTATACGGATGTTGACTGGGTGTATTATCAGATATATCGCAATCATCCCGACGACAGTAACATACGTATGGCGGTAGAGGTTTTGTACCCCGAAGGCTTTACGGAGGAATATCCCGAAGAGGGTAAATATGTAGAGATGACAGGAACACTTCATACCTATAAAGACTACAACGGTGCAACATATCTGCGTCTTGAGGTAGAGTCGGTAAACGGAAAGGGAGTAGCTATTAACTGGGATGTTATAATTTGGGTCTCGGTCATAGTTCTTGCTGTAGCCGCAGGGGTTTTATATGTTGTCTTTGGTGGCGGACGGTTGAAAAAGATCAGAAACCGCAAAAAGAAAAATAAAAAGTAAAACAAAAACGTTTTGACTTTGATCGCTTTAGAAAAGCAGAAGTCAAAACGTTTTTTATTATATAAAATTATCTGTAGGTGTCGGCGATGTCGGGATTGAGCAGAGATGAAAGCTCGTTTTCATGGATCACCTGTATTACGACGTTGTAGTTGTGGTCTGTATAACTCATATCAAGTGTATAGCCTACTTGGAAGAATGTATTTGACATATACGGTTGGATCAGTGTCTTATCCCATTCATTTGAGAAAGAAAGAAGGACAGATGGCTTCGAGGATTGAAACCTGCTTCGGTCGTAGTGAATGGTCTCTTCGTTAGATGAGTTCATCTCACGGAATATACAGTATTGTTTTGAGGTCAGGTCGGTTGAAAGAGAGACATTGTGGTTGCCTATAATTTCCATGAGTCCGGACAAACGTGCAAGATGTTTTCCCTCGGATGTATGAGCGTAAAAAGACAGAGAAGAGAAATCGAGGATCGGATTTTTTTCGGTAAGAGACTTATTGTTTGAGCTGAAGCTACTCATTTTTTCGTAGATGCCACGGTAAACGTACCACTCGCCCAAGGCATTAAGCGAATTATCGGTGTTGTTGTACAAAGGATACTTAGACTCGTTTTTAGCCTCGATAAGCTTATCGGTAAGGTTTAGGAAGTTGATATCGGGATCTTTTGATGCGACATAATTTTCAAATTGGGACAGTCGGCTGTTTTCTTTGTTATATGCACCTACGAAAAACGGCATATTTTCACTGTATACGCTCTGTGAGTTTGGAATTACAGCCAAAATATAGTGTACTGACTCCGAGTTGTATTTTTGCTGACGCAGACAGAGATTTTCGTACATCCTTTCCAGCTCTGTCTGAGAAAAAGGATATTTCCCGCAGAAATCTTTAAGATAATCGTAATCGTATATGTCGTCTGTCTTTTCAAAAAGGAAGTCGTTGTACCCCGAAATGATATTGTCATTGTCGATCAAGCCGAAAAGCTTGAAATTGTACTCACGTATCATGCTTTGCAGACCGTCATTTCTATAGAAAGCGTTGCAGAATTTCGAGTTTATTATTTCGGAATGCTCCTTGCCGTCAAAATAAGGAACGTTGTCGGCATCTCTGTTTTCAAACAGTGCAGTTATTCCGAAGAATATGGTAAAAGACAGAATTATTCCGATAAACAATACGGATGTTATCAGGTGCGTGTTTTCCCATTTTTTCATACGATAAATACGCTTCGTCCGACAGGGGAGCAGCTCCTTTCCTACGGTTTTTTAAATTATATTACGACGTTAGAGAACGCAGATGCTGCGTATTGCGGAAATTGCGGTAAGAAATATATGACCGATATCGCAAAAAGTCCGAAAACAAGCACCGTATATGTGATCTCCACCGCCGAATTTATTCGGGGAGACATCTTTTGGCAGATGTTTTTTGAAATTTTAAGAGTTGGGAGATATATAATAATTGCTATAATTGCGATTATTAAAATCTTCAATGGCGAGATAGCAGAGAAGATATCAACTGCGTTCCAGGATACCTGACCGACAGAGAACATCTTGACAAGACCGTTCAGAAGCTGAGAGAGACTTTCTGTTTTAGAGGAATACCAAAACAATCCGATAACCGTAAATGTAATTATACGTCCGAAAACACGCAAAAGAAAGCTTTTCTTTGTTACTATTTTCAGATTGAGTGCCGAATCCAAGGACGTCAGGATCAAGATTATCACCAAAGCAGGAAGTGTGGCGGGCTTTACCCCGAACCACAAAAAGAATATCGCACAAAGGACAAGGCTTTGTGATAAGGTACGTGACTTTATCGACAGAGAATCGTTGTTTCTGTGCATATAATAAAGAATATAGTCATCTATCCAAAGCGACAGCGAATACATAAAGCCGTTGCGATATTCGGTCACGGTGCAAGCGGCAAAGACGTTTTTATAATCCGCTTCAATGGGCATACCGAGCATATACGAGATACCTATGCCCATATCCGAATACCCCGAAAAAGCGAACACGGAGATCACATAGATAGTAATGACCAGTGCTATTGAGATCATAAAGTTCGTTTCGTTCCCTATGACCCGTATTATCTTATCAAATGTCTGTGCAAGAATGGCAGCAACTGTGATCCGTTTAACAAATCCAATGGCAAAGAGCCTGGCACCGTGGGAGAAGTTTACCATACTGACACTTATGTTTTGACGCATACGGCAAAAATCCTTGAATTTTATTATAGGACCTGCCACAAGCACAGGGAAATATGAGATATACGATAAGGTATCAATGAACTTTACGGGAGTTTCAACATCGAGCCTGTAAATGTCGATTATGTACGAGACAGACGCCATAATAAATATCGACGCTCCGAGCGGATATATAAAGCTTACATCTGTCATGTGGTATAGCACCTGTAAAGCCAGCCAGATCGATAGGTTGGTCAGCACAGCGGTCGTAACCCTGTTGCGACTGCGGCGATTAAGTATGAGTTTTCCCCAAAGATGAGTTGATATCAGCATTACAGCCATCAAGATCAAGGCAAAGGGCTGTTTGAAGCAGGCAACTGCGTAAAAGGCACACGAAATGAAGGGCAGAGCATTCTTTCGGTGTGCTTTCGGAATGAGAATATATATGCACATTGCCACAGGCAAAAACAAAAACATAAATAGCGGTGAAGTAAATAGCATATAATATCCCCCCTTTTTTTGTTTCGATCACAGTAATTAGGTATTGTTTAATTACATAATAACACGAATTTCTGAATTTTTCAACTTTTTACTTTGTCTTTTCGGGCATTGAACGCTTGAGCAGGCTCAAATATAGCTTTCTTGCGTACAGGAGATTTCGGTATACGGTTCTGTCGTCGCAGAAATTCTCTGCGGCAAAGCGTCTTACGAGCGAGGAGATGTCATTTCTTCTCGGTCGGTGTCTGCCGCAATAGAAATATATGCCACGCACTGCGTCACTTACATTGGTCTTTCCGACAAGATCAAGCAGGCGTACCGTGTCGTATACTGCAAGCAGCTCGTTTGCTTCACGTTCGTTTCTGCAACAGCCGAGTATCTTTCTGTACGCCTCAAATACGGGAATATTTTCACGGTCGAGTCCGAGACGGGCGTATTTGAAAAAAGCCCGCTGAACTCTTGTTTTTTCAGGATCGCCGATCATTTTAAGACACCGTTTCGCTTTCGCTCTTCTTACAAAGCTCACCTATGGCGAGGCGGTAGCCCTCAAAGCCAAGTCCCATTACGGTTTTTTTTGCAACTGCCGAAACAAATGAATGTCGGCGAAATTCCTCACGGGAATTTATATCCGAGATATGCACCTCTACCGTTGGTATGCCGACAGCCGAGATCGCATCGGGAATGGCGACGCTTGTGTGCGTGTATGCTCCGGGATTTATCACGATACCGTCAAATTTTCCGTATGCCTCCTGGATCTTATCTACTATGTCGCCCTCGTGGTTCGATTGGTAGAGTTCACATTCGGCGGAATGCTCCTCGCAGGAACGGCGGATAAATTCACAGAGGTCGGCATAGCTTTGTTTGCCGTATATGCCGGGCTCACGTATGCCGAGCATATTGAGATTAGGTCCGTTTATTATCAGAATCTTCATATGTGTAATTTCCTTATAGAATGAATTTTTCAGAAATTGAATGAGTTGAACTTTGAAATTATTTCGTGAACTGTCTCTTCTGGTGAGCAGATGTTTTTGACACGGATATCGCTGAAGCTTATGTAGAGCGGAAGTCTTGCCTCGTAAAGTGCCGAAACGCCTGACGACTGAGAAAGAGGTCTGCCATCGGTGGGCAGTAGCTCTGTCGGTCGGTCGATAAAGAATATGACCGAGTTTTGTTTAAGTGCATCATAGTTTTGGCTTTGAGTGACGGCACCGCCGCCTGTGGCAATGACCCTTCGGCTCTGCTTTGCTATGTCGGCGATCACTTCGCTTTCTATCTTTCTAAATCCCGACTCGCCCTCTTCGGTGAATATATCGGGAATACTTCTCCGTCTGCCCGAAGCTATCTCTCTTTTGAGTATCTCTTCGTCTGTGTCGATAAATTCACGGCCGAGCTTTTCGGCCAGCATTTTGCTCAGCGTCGATTTTCCGCTTCCGGGCATACCGACAAGGACTATATTTTGCGTGTCTTTGAGCAGTTTTGACGTTATCTCATCTATTAGCATATCGTCGATCTTCGTATCGGTAAAAAGCTCTGCGGCACGCTTTGCCTGAGCGACGAGCATCAAAAGTCCTCCGTAATTCGGGATCGAGAGCCTGTCGGCTTCGAGCATAAGTGCGGTGCGTGCGGGATTGTAGATCAGGTCAAACACGGCAACACATTCGGAAAAGTCCGCAAGGTTGATTGCCGCCGAACCGTTGTTCGGGTACATTCCGACGGGTGTTGTATTGACGATTATCTGAGCATCTGCGTGTCGGGAAAGGTTTGTGTAATTGTCCTCGCCCGAACGAGAGATAACGGTCACGCTCTTGGCTCCCATATCGCAAAGGACAGCATTTACGGTAAGCGAAGCACCGCCGTTGCCGAGAATTATTGCTTTTTTGCCCTTGATGTCGATCTTGCTCTTTCTGACAAGGCAGGAAAATCCAAAATAGTCGGTGTTGTCACCGAAAAGGCTACCGTCCGAAAGACGTATTACGGTATTCACCGAGCCTATACGCTTTGCCTCGTCGGACATTTTCGACAGATAGGGAATTACGGCTTTTTTGTAGGGGATCGTCACGTTTATCGCATGGAAATCTCCGTTTGTGAGAAATTCGCCAAGCTCCTCCTCGCTCTTTTCAAACAGTCGGTAGCCGTAGTCTCCGAGGTATGAGTGGATAATCGGAGAAAAGCTGTGTCCGAGCGTTTTTCCGAGCAGTCCGCACAAAAGAGTTTTGTGCGTGGTCGTATCGTTGTTTAAAGACATATCTTTATCTTCTGCCTTTCCGTCATATGATTTCGGAATACGTGCCGAGGTATCTGAATTCCTCACAGCTCGTTTCAAGCTCGGCAAAGAGCATGGGGAGCTGAGGTGAGTATACCGAGGCATCTATATCGAAGTAGAACATAAATTCAAAGTCACGGTTCGGGATAGGTCTCGATTCGAGCTTCGTTAGGTTTATGCCGATAGCAAAGAAGCGTGAAAGCACACGGTAAAGCGAGCCGGGCTTATGTGAAATGACCATCATTACGCTTGTTCTGTCGGCACCGGGATATATCTCGGTGTCCTTTGAGATGCAGATAAAGCGTGTGTAGTTATTGGCGTTGTCCTGAACGGCACTCTCTATTATATCAAGTCCGTACTGCTCTGCACAGTAGCGTGAGGAGAGTGCGGCAACGTCGGTTCGGTCGGATTCGGAGACCATTTTTGCCGCCATTGCGGTGTTGGCACAGACAGTTACCTTTACGCCGGGGAGAGTTTTAAGGAATTTTTCACTCTGGTGTATAGCCTGCTCGTGTGAGAATATTTCCTTTATGTCCGAGAGGGAAGTACCACGCTTTGCGAGCAGATTGTGGTCGATCTTAAGTCTTACCGAGCGGACGATTTTGAAATTGTGACCTATCATAAGGTCGTATATGTTGTTTACCGAGCCTGCGGTGCTGTTTTCAAGCGGAAGTACGCCATACTTGCACATTCCCTTTTCGATAGCCGAGAAAACACCCTCAAAGTTGTTGAAATAAACGATGTTTGCCGCACGGAAAAGCTTTTCTGCGGCTATTTGAGAATACGCTCCCTCAACGCCTTGGCAGGCGACAAGAGCTTTTGTTGGAAAGAGCTTGGACGTATTTTCGAGAGCTGCTGAAACTTCACGTGAGGTCACAGATTCACTGCACAGATTTTTATGCTGATAGGAGCGGGAAAGATCGAGGATCGTTGCGTAAAGCACACGTGCGTATTCCTCCATATCCTCACCTGCAAGGGTCGATATCCTTGCGAGCAGTTCACGCTCACGTGTGGCATCAAGCACGGGCATATTGTGTTCACGCTTGTATTCTGTAACACGTGCAGACACACCCATTCTCTGCTTGAACAGCTCGACGAGCTGTTCGTCTATCTTATCTATTTGATTTCTTAACTCTTTTATTTCCACTTTTCTTTATCTCCGTTTTTATAAATTTCTGTAATAGTAGAAGTACAGCGGGGAATACGACAGCCAAAAGGAATGCAAAGCTCATGCCGAGCCCCGAGGCTTCTGTTACTAACCCGATAAGTGCAGGCCCCGCCACGCACCCCATGTCTCCTGCAAGTGCGAGGAATGCGAACATCGAAACTCCGCCATTCGGCAACCTTGATGCCGCCATACTGTATGTTCCCGGCCACATAACGCCGACACCGAATCCGCACAAGGCACATCCGATAAGCGAGACTGCACTATTGGGTGAGAGTGCGGCAAGCAGGTATGAAAATATACATATCACCGTGCTTATGAAAAAGAATTTTTTCAGATTTATCTTATTTGAAAGCTTGGCGTAAAGGACACGTGAAGAGCCCATGAGTATGGCGAACATACACGGTCCGAGCAGGTCGCCAAGCGACTTGTCGATACCGAGAGCCGTTTCGGCAAAAGTCGATGCCCACTGTGCCATGGCAAGCTCGGATGCACCCGCACATGTCATCATCGCCAAGAAAATGATGAATGTTCGGTTTGAAAAGAGTGCTTTTATCGACATTGAATTTCCGTCGGGAACGAGGGGGTACAGAGGAACGAACATAAACATTACCATTCCGACCAAAGGAATGATTGCCCAAAATGCGACGAGGTACTGCCATATCCCCCCGACACCGAACATAAAGAAGAAAACAGTTGACACGAGGATAACTCCTGCCTGACCCCAACAGTACAGGGAATGGAGCAGACTCATCGCACCCGACTTTGAGTCTCCCGGCAGAGCCTCGAGTATGGGGCTGCCCAAGACTTCCATAAGACCGCCGCCGATACCGCTTATGATAACAGAGATGCAGATGCCGAGAAAGGCATTCGGCAGAATATCAGGCAAAAACGACAGACCGAGCAGACCTGCCGCAGAAAATGCGTTTGCCATAACGATGCCGAGACGTGTATTTGAATCTCCGATAAAACGTGCCGCAACAAGATCGACAAGTATCTGTACACCGAAATTGAGGAAGATAAGCAGACTTATTTGAGCGAGGCTTATTCCGTAGGTTTCGTGGAATGTTACGTACAGAAGCGGAGCGAAGTTGTTTATGATAGCCTGTGTTATAAATCCTATATAACAGGCGGTAATGGTTTGCTTGATGCTTTTTTTCATTTACAGACCGTCCGATAGAAAGAGAGATATTAAAAAGTCAATCGCAGAGCATATCGAAAACTGCGATCGCCGCAGCGGCCTCGAATACGGGAACGGCACGGACAACGACGCAAGGGTCGTGTCTGCCCTTTATGCTGAGCTTTACATTTTCGCCTGTGGCGAGGTTTACGCTGTCCTGCTCACGTGCGATAGAGGGTGTTGGCTTCATGGCTGCCCTGAAAACGACGGGCATTCCGTTTGTCATACCGCCCAAAATTCCACCGCAGTTGTTTGTTTTTGTCTTGACAGTGTTTGTGTCGGTATCAAAATAAAAGGGATCGTTGTTTTGAGAGCCACGGAGCCTTGAAGAGCCGAAGCCGAGACCGAACTCAAGTCCTTTGACTGCGGGAATAGAGAAAACTATCTGCGATATCCTTCCCTCAACACCGTCAAACATATGTTCTCCGAGTCCTATCGGCAGACCGAGTATCGCACATTCCACGACCCCTCCGACAGAATCAAGCTCATCACGTGCCTGTGCTATCCTTTCACGCATAAGCTCTCCCTTTTTTTCGTCAAGAGTGGGGAAGGGGGAGCTACGCAGA